>NZ_JAJOHP010000035.1:0-52407 GCF_021109375.1 Arthrobacter sp. AK01 | reverse complement strand
CGCCTCCCAGCCCCCCCGGCGCCCCGCGCCTCGGCCCCCACACAAAATATCCACCCCCCCCTCGCTCTTTTTTGCCCCCGCCCGCCCGCGGGGGGCCCCCCCCCCCCCCCGGCCTGGGCAGCACATCGGGAACTTAGGAAAGGATAAGTATGGGAGCCCAGATTCGGGTCTACCGTCAGAAGATCAGCTCGACGACGTCGATGCGCAAGATCTTCAAGGCGATGGAACTGATCGCTACCTCGCGCATCGGTAAGGCCCGCGCCCGCGTAGCAGCTTCACTGCCCTACGCGAACGCGATTACCCGCGCCGTTTCTGCTGTCGCAACTCAGAGCGAAATCGACCACCCGCTGACCACCGAGCCGGAGCAGATCCGCCGCGCCGCAGTCCTGATCATTACATCGGACCGTGGCCTTGCAGGATCGTACTCCGCGAGCGTGCTTAAGCAGGCTGAAGGTCTCACCGAGCTTCTTCACGCAGAAGGCAAGGAAGTCAAGGCGTACCTGGTTGGCCGCAAGGCGCAGGCGTACTTCGATTTCCGCAACCGGTCATACGCCCGCGTATGGACCGGCGGCACGGACGCACCGGAATTCGAAACCGCGCAGGAAGTCGGAGCTGCACTTCTTGAAGACTTCTCCACTGACTTCGAAGAGGGTGGCGTGGATGAAATCCACGTTGTTTACACCCGCTTCAAGTCCATGGTGACGCAGGAGCCCACGGTCATCCGTTTGCTCCCGCTGGAGGTCGTCGAAGAGGAAGCAGCCTCGGAATCCGAGCTGTTGCCGTTGTACGAGTTTGAACCGGAAACAGAGCAGGTGCTCGACGCACTGCTTCCGCGTTACATCGAGTCCCGCATCTTCGCAGCCATGCTGCAGGCCGCTGCTTCCGAGCTCGCAGCCCGCCAGCGTGCCATGAAGTCGGCCGGTGACAACGCTACGGATTTGATCAAGAAGTACACGCGCCTTCGCAACACGGCCCGCCAGGCCGAGATTACGCAGGAGCTTTCCGAAATCGTTGCCGGCGCCGACGCCCTCGCGTCCTAGCCTGCATCGGATTCGGCTCGAAGCCGCACCTGCAACAAACAGATAAACTTAACCCCACGCCATCTACTGAGTGAAGTGAGAGAGATGACTGCCACTGCTACCGAACACGTAGCAACGGCCGGTGCCACCGGCCGCATTGCCCGTGTTATTGGTCCGGTTGTCGACGTCGAATTCCCGGCTGACGCAATCCCCTCGATTTACAACGCTCTGACCACTGAGATCACTCTCAACGGCCAGACGAAGACCATCACGTTCGAGACCTCCCAGCACCTGGGTGACAACCTCGTTCGCGCCATCTCCCTGCAGGCAACCGACGGCCTCGTCCGCGGTACCACCGTGCAGGACTCCGGCGCTCCGATCTCCGTGCCCGTCGGCGACGGCGTCAAGGGCCACATCTTCAACGTCCTCGGCAAGCCGCTGGATGTTGACGAGTCGGAGATCAAGGCTGACGCCTACTGGCCGATCCACCGCAAGGCTCCGGCCTTCGCTTCGCTCGAGGGCTCCACGGAGATGCTCGAGACCGGCATCAAGGTCATCGACCTTCTCACCCCGTACATCAAGGGTGGAAAGATCGGCCTGTTCGGCGGCGCCGGCGTTGGCAAGACCGTTCTGATCCAGGAAATGATCACCCGTGTTGCCCGCAACTTCGGTGGTACTTCCGTATTCGCCGGTGTTGGCGAGCGTACCCGTGAGGGCAACGACCTCTGGGTTGAAATGGAAGAGGCCGGCGTTCTCAAGGACACCGCCCTTGTCTTCGGCCAGATGGATGAGCCGCCGGGAACGCGTCTGCGCGTGGCCCTGTCCGCTCTGACCATGGCGGAGTACTTCCGCGATGTCCAGAACCAGGACGTGTTGCTCTTCATCGACAACATCTTCCGCTTCACGCAGGCAGGCTCGGAAGTTTCCACGCTGCTCGGCCGTATGCCGTCCGCTGTGGGTTACCAGCCGAACCTTGCTGACGAGATGGGTCTGCTCCAGGAGCGCATCACCTCCACCAAGGGTCACTCCATCACGTCGATGCAGGCCATCTACGTGCCGGCTGATGACTACACCGACCCGGCTCCGGCAACGACCTTCGCACACCTCGACGCGACCACGGAACTTTCCCGTGAAATCGCATCCCGTGGTCTGTACCCGGCCGTTGACCCGCTGACGTCGACCTCCCGTATTCTGGATCCCCAGTACATCGGCAAGGACCACTACAACACGGCTGTCCGTGTTAAGCAGATCCTGCAGAAGAACAAGGAACTCCAGGACATCATCGCCATCCTCGGTGTTGACGAACTTTCTGAAGAGGACAAGATCGTCGTGTCGCGTGCACGCCGCATCCAGCAGTTCCTCTCGCAGAACACCTACACCGCCAAGCAGTTCACCGGCGTAGAGGGCTCCACCGTCTCCATCAAGGACACGGTTGAAGGCTTCACGGCCATCTGCGACGGCGAGCTTGACCACATCGCAGAGCAGGCGTTCTTCAACGTCGGCGGCCTGGATGACGTCGAGCGTAACTGGGCCAAGATCCAGGAACAGACCAAGTAGTATGGCTGAGCTCGAGGTTGAGATTGTCGCAGCGGACCACTTCGTGTGGTCCGGTGCGGCCAAGATGGTGAAGGCCCGCACCAGCGATGGTGAAATCGGAATCCTGCCGGGCCACTCGCCCCTTCTGGCCATCATGGCTGCGGGCGAGCTGGCAATCCAGCCGGTTTCCGGTGATCGCATTGCGGTAGTTGTGGACGGCGGATTCTTCTCCGTCGACAACGATCGCGTGGTCATTGTTGCTGACAACGCCAAATTGGGCGAAGCGGCTACAGCGGGGATCCGATAGCACGACCTTGATGGACGATTCCCTTATTCCGTTCATCGCTTTGGCAACAGCGTTCACGTTGCTGATCATTTCACTGTGCCTGTTCGGGGTGCGCCGCTTCAACCTGCGGCGTGCCCTGGGCACGGTAGACGCCTCCATTTGCACGGCTGGAAACAGCTGGCAGATGGGGGTTTGTCGTTATCAGGACAATGAGCTGGAGTGGTTCCGCTTGATGTCCCTGAGCGTGATCCCCAAGCATAGATTTACGCGCAGCTCGCTGGAACTTCTGGGTCGCCGCAAGCCCACGGAAGATGAACTCGTGAAGGTGCAGCCCGGCGTCGTGGTGGTTGAGTTGCAGTACGAAGGTAAGAAGTTCATGCTTGCCATGAACTTTGACGCCTATGCAGGGCTGTCTTCCTGGCTGGAGGCCGGTCCGGTCATCGGCGTAGGTACCTGGCGTTAGGCGTTATGGATTTTCTTTCCGACGTCAGCCTGGTTGGTGGTCCGTTCCTCTGGTTCAGCATCGCTTGCGGTGCTGCCGGTGGGGCGTACCTCCTCTGGCGGCGTCGACGTTCCTGGCCGCTGGTCGTTGTGGCCTCGCTGGCGCTGTCCGCTGGCATTGTGGCATTGGTTCATTGGTTCCTGGTGGATCTCATGGCCACATTCTCGGAGAACCTGCCCTTTGAGACGTTGGCCTGGTCTGTGCCGGCCGTGGCAGCCATCCTCCTTTGCGCGGCGCGCTTTCCCCACAATTCCGCCAAGGGGCGCTCACTCAGCGTCCTGGCGATGTTCGGCGTCGTCCTTCTCAGCGCGGTCCAGGTTAATATCTACTTCGGCCTGAACAACTCTGTAGCCGACTTGCTGGGAACCGCGATAGCCAGGATTCAACCGTTGGAGGCCGGCCTCAAACGGAACCCGGACGGCAAGCCCTCTCTGCCCCTCGAAGGGTGGAAAGCCCCGGAGTCCATGCCCGGAAACGGAATCCTGCGCAAAGCTGACATCCCCGGAACCGTCTCCGGTTTCACGGCACGCGAAGCGTACATCTACCTTCCTCCCGCCTATCAGACGGAGCTCCGTCCGAGCCTGCCTGTTCTCGTGCTGTTCTCCGGTCAGCCAGGCGGGCCTGCAGACTGGCTGACCGGTGGCCAGCTCCGCTTACAACTTGACCGCTTTGCCCAAGCGCACCAGGGCCTCGCTCCGGTGACGGTGGTGGTGGATCCGAATGGTTCAGCCAGCGCCAACACCATGTGTATGGACAGCAGGATTGCCCCAGCGGATACATATCTCTCCCAAGATGTTCCTGCCTGGATCAAGTCGACGTTGGATGTTTCCAACGACCCCCGGTTGTGGGCGGTGGGCGGCTTCTCGTTCGGCGGAACGTGTGCCATGCAAATGGGTACAGCCCACCCGGAGCTCTTCCCCTCGGTGCTTGCGTTCTCGGCAGAACGTGAACCCGCGCTTGCCAAGGATCGGAACAAGACCATTCAAGACTCGTTCGACGGCGACGTGGAGGCTTTCGAGTCCAGGACGCCTTTGGTCTTGATGCAGCAACGCAAGTACCCAGGAAGCGGCGTCTATTTAACTGCTGGCGAAACCGACCACGAGTTCATCGACTACATGCATGAGCTCGCCAATGCCGCGAGGGATGCGGGCTTCCACACCGAAGAACACTCCATCCAGCATGCCGGGCACTCCTGGGACGCCGTGGTCAGGGGAATGCCCGGTGGCATGGGCTTCCTGGCTGCGCGGTGGGGGTTGACGCAGTGAGTATTGCCCTCAAGGGTGTGATCAAGCCGGCACTGCTGCACGCGGGCAGGCACGTGCGGGCCACGCCGTTCACCTCGTTGATGCTGGTCCTGTTCGTGGGCGTGTCCTTGGTATCTGGCAGCATCCTGTCCGGTCCGCCGGAGCCTTGGCTTTCCCTTGCCGGCGTATCCCTGGATGGCTTGAAGTCCGGCGAGTGGTGGTCCATCTGGACGTCGCTGTTCTTCACCACCAACCCGTTGGCTTATGCCACGGCCATCCTGATGATCCTGTTCCTCTTGGGCCTTGCTGAACGACAGTTGGGTTCGCTCACAACGACCGCGGTCCTCCTGGGCAGCCAGTTCGCTTGCGTGTCAGCGTTCCTCTTGGTCACCCAGGTGGCACAGCATTCCGATGACGGCTGGCTTTCCCGGATGGCAGACACCCGGCTGATCGGCCCCTACGGTGCAGTTTTAGCCACTACCTTGGCTGCCAGTGCACTGCTTCCCACACTGTGGCAACGACGATTGCGCACAGTTGCCCTTTCGGTCTCGTTGCTCCTGGTGTTGTACGTTGGCCACGCCGAGACAGTGGTGGGATTCCTTGGCGCGCTGATTGGATTGGCCGCGGGGTGGTGGATGCAAAGCAGCCAGGGACATCTTCACCTGCATCGGTCCACGGGCAGGGAAGTGCGGAACCTCCTGTCGTTGACGATGGCAATCTTCGCAGTGGGACCCATCGTGACTGCGGCCGCGAAGAGCCCGTCCGGGCCATTGGCCCTGCTGAGGGACGTCATCCTGAATCCTTTGCCCACGCTCAGCCAATTGGAGAGCACGTGCGGGGGAACCATTGACGTTGCCTGTCTGGAAGTAGGTCGCCAGGGCTACACGGGCCCGTTCGGTTTAGCGCTGGCCGTGGTGCCTGTGGTTCTGCTCCTCATTTGCGCCGACGGTATGAGGCGTGGACGCAGGCTGGCTTTGGGGATCGCGATCGGTGTCCAGCTGGTGGTGGTGGCATTGTCGGCGATCTACCTTGGCCTCTTTGCCGGAATGCCCAGGCTCCAGGGACGTCCCCACGTGTCCATGTTGAACTCGGCGGTAGTCCATCTCATCCCCTTGGTCTTGGTGCCGCTTATCCTTGCTGTACTCCTTTTTGCGTACCGTGGTCACTTTCGGGTGGTGTCTTCGGATCGTCTACGGCGCAGGATCTTCTGGTTGGTGGGTATGACCGGGGCAGGGCTAAGCCTCGGATACATCGTGGTGTGGCTGGCCTCCGGCGGTATGGATCGCGACGGCGGTTTGCTGGGCCTGGCCGCTGAGCTGGCCAGGCAGTACCTCCCCGTTCCACTTCCGGGCGTTTACCGGAAAGTCTTCGCCGAACGTGATGTGGTGGAGGTGTTCCTCTTCTCCTACTCCGGCACGGTCTTCTGGTTGGTGGCGTTGGTGGGCGTATGGATCCTGCTCATCCGTGGACACCACTCCGGAGGGCTCGACCACCAGGCCCGCGAGAGGGCGCGCGCGCTGGTCAGGTCCGGCGGCGACTCCTTGTCCTGGATGGCGCTCTGGGAACCCAACAAGTATTGGTTCAGCGCCGGAGGAACCGGCGGAGTGGCCTACCAACAGCACGGACACGTGGCGTTGACGCTGGCTGGCCCGTTTGGCGCCAGCAGACACCACTTGGACACTGCCACTGGCTTCCTTGAGTATTGTTCCCAGCAGGCGCTGATCCCGTGCTTCTATTCCTGCACCGACGAACTGTGGCCCATCCTGCAGGCGCGCGGGTTCCGCCGGGTGGCTGTTGCCCAGGAAACCCGCCTCCGGATAAGGGACCTGGAATTCCGCGGCAAGGAGTGGCAGAACGTCAGGACGTCGTTGAACCGGGCCACGAAGCTGGGAATAACGGCCAGTTGGGGCCGCTACTCTGAGTTCTCCCACGGCGTGCGCTCCCAGGTCACGGAGGTCTCGGAGGAGTGGGCAGCCCAAAAGAAGATTCCTGAGATGGGCTTCACCCTGGGCGGCCTGGACGAACTGGAGGACGACGACGTCCTCTGCTGCGTCGCCGTGGATGAAGCGGGGTTCGTCTACGGAGTCACCAGCTGGTTGCCGGTCTATGAAGAGGGGCGGGTCGTCAGCTGGACGTTGGACTTCATGAGGCGGCGTGGCGATACCTTCCCGGGTGTCATGGAGTTCCTGGTTGCCTCAGCCATCCTGCACCTGCGCAGCTCCGTGGAGGTCATCTCCCTGTCAGGCTCTCCCTTGGCCCGGGAGAGGGGCGAAATCGAACAGCGTGCCGAAGGCCTGGCCGGAATTCTTGACGCCGTCGGTCAAGCCTTGGAACCCGTTTATGGATTCAGGTCCCTGGCTTCTTTTAAGTCGAGATTCCAGCCGGAGTACCGAACGTTGTACATGTATTACCAAGACCCCCTGCACCTTCCTGCAATGGGACGTGCACTCAGCCGCGCCTATCTTCCTGGATTGTCGGTACGGCATTCGGCTCGGCTGCTCCGGACCTTGGTTGCTTGAATAGTCAACGCCCATTCACAACGGGGATTTCGTCTTTCTTCACGGTTAGTAACAGTTGTTGTCGAAATATCAGACATAACCGCCCTTAAACACGTTGACCCCGGCCAAAAGCCGGGGTCAACGTGTTTGTTGAAACTGCAACAAGCAGAATTCAACGGGTAAGGCTAGACGACCGTAACGCCGGTTGCCTGGGGGCCCTTGGCGCCCTGACCGATCTCGAACTGAACGCGCTGGTTCTCGTCGAGGGTCTTGAAGCCACCGGTCTGGATCTCGGAGTAGTGAACGAAAACGTCCCCATCCGAGTCGTCCGGGGTGATGAAGCCGAAGCCCTTTTCAGCGTTGAACCACTTGACGGTTCCCAGTGCCATGTATTTCTCCTCATTGTGGAACATCAGTCCGATACACCTCGTACCGGCTTTGTTACTCCGCGAGAAGACCTTGGATTCCGTCCAGGCAAGGCCCGGTTGGTTTCGCAGGAGCTTCACGCTCGCAACTCGTCTTGCGAGCATGAAAACCACCTACACAAAGACTGCTACAACACTTTCATGTGCCCTGCCGGAGGTCAACGGTCTTTTGGGCAATTCGGGAAAATTTTCGGTAAAAAGAAGGTAACGCAGGCCCATTCAATTCACGCTAGGACAACCACTGTCCGTTACGCATGACGCCTGATAGTTCCAGGTCCTCGTTTGTCACAACGAGATCGGCCCGCAAGCCGCGGCGAAGCCCGCCTATCTCATCGGAAAGTCCGAGTACGGCTGCAGGTACCGCTGTTGCAGAACAAACGGCATCGGGAAGTGCGACGCCGGCCGCCACGGTTTTACGGACGACCTCCAGAAGGGTGGCGGTGCCACCCGCAATGGAGCCTGTCGCATCAAGAGTGGCCACGCCGTCGCTGACCGTCACGGGGGAGGGGCCGAGCATGTAGCTTCCGTCGGATAGGCCGGCAGCGGCCATGGAATCAGTCACCAGGACGATGTTGGCGGCGCCTACAAGCTGGAAGACGGTGGCAACTGTGCTCGGATCCAGGTGGGTGCCGTCGGCGATGAGCTCCACAACGGCTTTGCCCTCCTGGGCCATCCGGAGGCAGGCCGCGACGGGGCCAGGAGCGCGGTGATGCATCGGTGGCATCCCATTGAAGAGGTGAGTGACGGTAGGGAGCGAACTGACGCCGTCGAACCCTGCGGACTCAAGTCCCTCGCGGGCGGCGGCAAGCGACGCGGCTGCCGTTGCGTCGTCGCAGTCCGTGTGCCCCAAGGAGGGCGTGACGCCGTGGGAGGTCATGAGATCCACCAGTGCTGCGGCGCCCGGAAGCTCCGGGGCGTAGGTCATGGTGGCGAGTTTGCCGGCTGCGGCGCCCACAAGTTCGTCCATGAGGTCCAGGTCGGGCTCCAGCAAGTAGTCCGGGTTCTGGGCTCCACAGCGGGCATGGGACAGGAATGGGCCTTCAAGGTGGATTCCGGCTACCAATCCTTCGTCGGCGAGCTTCACGTAGAGCTCAATGCCGCGGAGGAGGTCCTCCCGGGGAGCGGTGACCATGCTGGCCAGGAATGTCGTGGTCCCTGAACGGTGGAGGAAGTCGACAGCCTTGCGGGCCGAAGCTTCTTCCCCGCCAGGGAAATCGCCGCCGTTGCCGCCGTGGCAGTGAACGTCCACCAGGCCGGGAATGAGGTAGCTGCCACTGGGCACCCCCAGGCGGATGGCGCTTTGGAAGCCCTCGAATTCCTGGGCATCAAAACCGCCGGCCGGGCCGGCATAGGCGATCCGGTCGCCATCGATGGCCACCAGGCCGTCCTCAACCACCTCGCCGTCACTGACCAGTGTTCCTTTGAGGATCTGGTGGCTGGGCGCGGGAGAACTGGGGAAACGATCTGCGGCAGTCATGATTTTGATTCTAGTGGCCTGCGGCACACGCGTTGGGGGAGGGCCTAGAAGAGCCGCGACTCACTGTCATCCACGCCTCGCATGGCGTCATAATCCAGCGTGACGCAGTCGATACCGCGATCGTTGGCAAGAACCTTCGCCTGTGGCTTGATTTGCTGGGCGGCGAAAATGCCGCGCACCGGCGCCAACAAGGGATCACGGTTGAGTAGTTCCAAGTAGCGCGTCAGCTGCTCGACGCCGTCGATATCGCCACGGCGCTTCAGCTCGACAGCCACCGTGGCGCCGCTGGCATCCCTGGCCAGGATGTCCACCGGGCCGATGGCCGTGAAGTATTCACGCCGGATAAGGGAGTAGCCGGTTCCAAGAGTTTCAATCTGCTCTGCAAGGAGCCGTTGCAGGTCCGCTTCCACGCCGTCCTTGATCAGGCCTGGATCGGTACCGAGATCGTGTGACGTGTCGTGCAGTTGCTCGTAGATATTGATGATGAGGCGGTCATCGGTCTTAGCGGACTGGACCGTCCACTGTTCCACCACGCCTTCCTCCACTTCGGTCTCCTCCGGAGTGGTAACCCGCAGCGTGGCCGGAGGGCTCATCCAGTTCAGCGGCTTGTAGGAGCCACCGTCCGAATGCACCAGCACCGAGCCATCAGCCTTGACCAGCAGCAGCCGGGTGGCGAGGGGGAGATGGGCCTTGAGGCGGCCAACGTAATCAACAGAACAACGGGCTATGACGAGTCGCACCCGCCCCACATTACCGTCTCACCATCTACAACAGAGTGGCTGAGGCAGAATGGAAGCATGCCCCGCTCCAACCGCCCTCGTCGCAACGCGTCCAGCACACGCACCGGCAGCGCCGGCGGCAAATGGACGGAACCGGCGCCCGAGCTTGACCTTGAGCGTGCGCGCGGCGGGATTGCCCGGCGTGAGAGCGCGCCGGACGGCGACTGGATGGTCCGGACCATGACGGCCAAAAAAGCGGAAAAACAGTACATCTGTCCCGGCTGCTCCACCGCGATCGTCCCGGGCATCGCCCACCTGGTGGTGTGGTCCGACAGCCACTTGTTCGGGCAGGCCGCCGGGCTGGCCGAACGCAGGCACTGGCACACCAACTGCTGGACGGGCCGGACGTACCGATACCGCTGATTCGCTAGGCTTGGAACCATGACTTTCGACCCCGCCTCGTTCGTGTTCACCTCGCAGGATGCGCCTGCGGAGATCCGTGCTTCCACGGTCCTCCCGGCCCGCCGCGAGAATGTGGAGTTCACCACCGAAGACGGCAAGGTGTTGCTGGGTGAGTTGGCCCTGCCGGAATCAGGGGAGATTACCGCTACGCTGATCACCCTCCATCCGCTGCCGACGCACGGGGGGTTCATGGATTCGCACGTCTACCGCAAGGCGTCGTACAGGCTTCCTGCGCTTGCCGGAGTTGCCGTGCTGAGGTTCAACACGCGCGGCACGCAGTCTCCGCGGGGAACCAGCGAGGGCCAGTTCGAGGAAGGCATCGGTGAGCGTTACGACGTCGAGGCCGCTGTGCGGTTCGCCGTGGACCGCGGACTGCCGAACCGCTGGCTGGTGGGCTGGTCCTTCGGCACTGAGCTCGCCTTGATGTACGGCGCTGTGGAGCCGGTGGCCTCGGAGATCCAAGGGGCCGTGTTGCTGTCTCCGCCGCTGCACAGGGCCACGGACGTGCACCTCAAGGAGTGGGCCGCCTCCGCCAAGCCGCTCACGGTCCTGGTACCGGAGCACGACGACTACCTGCAGCCTGCCGAAGCAGCCCAGCGGTTCAGCCTGGTGCCGCAGGCCCGGCTGGTCGGCGTCGACGGTGCCAAGCACCTGTGGGTGGGCGAGAAGTACGCGGCGCGGGTCCTGAATGAAATCGTCGACGACGTCACTCCCGCAGGTGCCGGCGTTGAGGGCCTGCCCCGCGAGTGGGCGGGGTCGGTAGCGAACGGATAGTCCGGTAGCGAAGGGTTTTTGTACAGATAATGCCCCTTAACCTCGTGGTTAAGGGGCATTATCTGTACAAAAACCCGGCAGCGGACGACGTCAGTGCCGGTCCTGGCGCATGATGAAGACTTCCTTGATCAGGAGCATGATGGCGGCCGCTGTAGGAATGGCGATCAGCGCGCCCAGGACTCCGAGAAGGCTGCCGCCCGCAATCACCGAGATCACCGCTACGGCACCCGGGACCGCCACCGCGCGCTGCATAATGCGCGGGGAGATGAAGTACGCCTCGAATTGCAGGTAGGCGAAGTAGGCAATCGCGTAGATCACGGCGGTCTGCCAGCCGGCGGTAAGGGCCACCAGGATGACCACGACCGCGGCAATCATGCCGCCCACCAGCGGGATGAACGCCAGCAAGGCAACGACGAACGCCAGGAGAACGCTGAACGGGATACCCAGGATGGTCATCAGGATGAAAGCAAAGATTGCATTCAGGAGCGCTACGCAGACCTGGCCTATCACGTAGTTACCTACGGAATCGGTGATCGCTTCGGAGAGGGCCTCAACACGGGGCCGGCGGGATCGGGGAGCCAGGCGGTAGGCCCATTTCTTCATCGACGGCAAGGCCGCCAGGAAGTAAAGGCTGAGCACCAGCACGATCAGGGAACCGAAGAGGCCATTGGCCACCGTGGAGCCGAAACCGACCACGCCACCGAAGATCCCGCCCATGGCCTCGGGATCCTTGACGAACTTATCCAGTTCGGTGGTGATTCGGTCCCGGACGCCAAACTGGCTGTCGGCATTGCGGAAGAAGTCCGAGTCGAGGAAGCCGCGGATCCATTCGGGAGCTTGGCGCACGATTTCCGATACCTGTTCAACGATGGTGGGAATCAACGTTGCGAAGAACCCGGCCACGGCCAGGACCAAGGCAGAGACGGAGATCAGGATGCCGGCCGGCCGGGGGACCTTGCGGGACTCGAGCCAGCGGACCACGGGATCGAGCCCGAGGGCAATGAAGAGGGCTGCAACGATCCACAGGATGAGCTGGGTGGTGTTGCTGGCGATATAGAACACTGCAAGGGCAATGCCGACGCCGGCTGTCCCCATGAAACCGACATAAAGGGGGTGCTGGGATGACATGCGCGGGCCCGGGGCGCCGAAGCCGTGGTCGTCTTCAGGCCGGAGCCCTGCAGATACTTCGTCTGTTTCGTCTTCCGGGGGCATCTCGAAGCGGACGCGGGTGCGGGCTCCCGGAATGGGCTGCCTTAACCTCCGGCCAAGGGCGGCCAGGCGTCCGGTACGTACAGGAACCGTTGCGGCGGCGCCGTCTGACGGGGCATCCACCGCACTTGACCCGGGCTCATCGGCGGGGCGGGGCTCCAAGTGGTCTTTCACGCGGTTTTGCTGCCTTTTCAGTAGAGGTAAAGGGCTGATTCAGGCGCAGAACGGCCCGTATATCATGATCATCGCCACACTATCAGGAGCGTGGAATGCCGCCTTGGCGGCGCGATGGCGGGGTTTTCCGGATGTTGGCGAGATCACCTCGATCTGACTCTCTGATAACAAAACGGTTACCCTTGAAGTTCAACGACCGCTGATGATAGGTGATCCTGTGCGTTTGAAGACTGCAGCCGTGCTGGTGCTGCTGGGCCTGCTGACGATGCTGGCCGGCATTGGCCAGCTGACATTCTGGGCCCCCGCCGAGACCGTGACCGCCTCGGTTCCCGGCGATACCAAAGCTGCCCCGCTGACCGTGATCGACCAAAAGTTGATTGCCCTCCACGACGGGCCGGTGAAGATCAAGATCCAAGGTGAAGGCAACTTCATGGTTGCTACTGGACGCCCGGACGACGTCGAAGCCTGGGTGGGTGAAACTGCCCACACTACGCTGACGGGCGTGTCGGCAGACCAGAAGTCCCTGGAGGTGACCTCTGCCGATGGTGAAGCCGCCGCACCATCTCCGGCCGGATCCGATCTGTGGGTCAGCACTGAAGACGCCAGCGGCGAGCTGGATTACACCTGGAACCCTCCTGCCGATGGCGAGTGGTCCCTGCTGGTGGCCAGCGACGGAACCAAGCCTGCGCCGTCGTCGATTTCCATGACTTTCCCGAACAACGCCACCACCCCCTGGGCTGTGCCGCTGATTGTTCTGGGCATCATCATCATCCTCGCAGGAGCGGCCCTGCCGTTCATCGCCAAGGCCCTCAGCAACCGCCGCAAGGACGGCCAGGATGAGGGACCGCATGACGGCGGGGAAACCACTACCTTGCCCGTCCAGTCACCTTCGGGTGACGCGGGTCGGCGTCGTGGTTCCGAAACGGAAGGTCCAGCGCTCCGGGTTACGGCAATTGCTGCGGCACTCGCGGCGGTCATGGTCGGCGGTACGGCCGTGGCTGCACAGGCAACCACAACACCCGAGGCAACATCCACTTCTGCTGCCGCAGCTCCTGCCGAAGGTGAAGGTGGCACTCCCGTCCTGCTGGAATCCCAGTTGCAGCGGATCCTTGAACAGGTCGCCAGCACCGTCGACGCCGCTGATGCCGCCAAGGATGCGGCCAAACTGGCTCCCCGCGTGGACAAGATGGAACTGCAGATCCGTACGCAGAACTACAAGATCCGCACTGCTGTGTCCGCCTACGAAGCGCGTATGCCTGTCCGGGCCACGAAGCTTCAGAGCAGTGTCATCAGCACCAAGCGCGAGTGGCCCCGTACGGTCTTCGCCCTGACCCAGGGCGAGGGCAACGTGGTCCCGCAGGTCCTCACGCTGGTCCAGCTGTCGCCCCGCGAGAACTACAAGCTCTGGGGCAGCGCGCCGCTGCAGCCAGGCACCAACTTCCCGTCGTTCCCGGTTCCCCGCGAGGGGACCGAACCTGTGCCGGCCGGCGACAACACCGGCTTGGCCTACAGCGGCAACGAGGCACTGGGCATCCTGGCCGAAATGTTGACCACGCCTGACTCCCCGAACCGGAGCAAGCTTGCCGATGGCCAGGCATCGCCGTACATCGCAGGTGCCCTCACCTACCAGGCGGACACCGTGAAGAACGGGACCAGCGCCAACTTCAAGTTCACCCACACTCCCGTGACCAACCAGACCGTGGTGCTGCGTACAGCCGACGGCGGCGCGCTGGTGGTTGGGCGGCTGGACTTCGCTTTCGAGGGCACGCCCAAGGCAGCGGGCGACAAGCTCTTGCTTGAAGACGACTCCGCCGTCTTCGCCGGGGGCAAGGAAACCACCACGGGCATGGTCCTGAACTTCGCCGAATCCGTTGCCGTCTACATTCCGCCGGCAGGATCGGCCGACCCCATGAAGCTCGTTGCGGCTACCCGCGGCCTGGTGGGAGCCAGCTTCAAGTAGGCATTGCCGCAGCAGGGCAGCGGCTAGAGTGGACGGTATGAGTTCGCCCGGATACCGACCCACTCCAGCCGCTGCCAGCCAGCTCAACCTTCGCGGCGCCGTAGACCTCTCGTCTCTGCGCCGTCCAGCCGCGCCCCAGGCGCCTCCGGCCGCCGCGTCGGCGGATGGCGGCGCGGACGGCGGTGGAACGCCCAACGGCGACGCCGGCACGGCGCCCCTTCGTGTGGATGCCACCGAAACGAATTTCCAGGATCTGGTGCAGCTGTCTGCGCAGATTCCGGTGCTTTTCCTTCTCTGGTCGCGTTACGCGCCGGAATCTCCCGCAGTCCTGGATGCTGCTGAACGGGTGGTTGAAAGCTACGGCGGACGGCTGGTTCTCGCGGCCGCCGACGTTGACGCCTTCCCGCAGTTGGCGCAGGCCTTCCAGGTGCAGGCAGTCCCCACGGCCGTTGCCGTGGTCAAGGGCCAGCCCGTTCCCCTTTTCCAAGGTCCCGCAGATGACGCGCAGATCAGGGACCTGGTGGAGGAACTCCTGAAAGTAGCTGCCGCGAACGGGGTCACCGGGAGCATCGGTGACGCCGCTGCGCAGGGTGAAGAAGCCGAACCGGAGCCCCTTCCGCCACTGCACCAGGCTGCCATTGACGCGATCGAGGCCGGTGACTACTCCGGAGCAGCAGCGTCGTACAAGCAAGCCCTCCTTGAGCAGCCGGCTGACGCTGACGCCAAAGCCGGCCTGGCCCAGGTTGAATTGATGGCCAGGTTGGAGAACCTCTCTGCTCCCGAGGCAGAAAACCTCCGCGACCTTGCCGCCCAGCAACCGGATGATATCGACGCGCAGCTGGGTGTTGCAGACCTCGACGTGTCCGGCGGGCACATCGAGGACGCCTTCAACCGCATCATCACGTTCATTGGCAGGAATTTCGGCCCGGAGCGCGAGACTGCGCGTGTGCGGCTTCTTGAGCTTTTCGAGGTCGTTGGAACCCAGGACGAAAGGGTGGCCAAGGCCCGCCAGGGACTCGCGAGGGTTCTCTTCTAGTGCCGTCCGCGCTGTTCTCTCCGCTTCAGCTGCGATCACTCACCATCCCGCACCGTGGGTGGGTCTCGCCGATGTGCCAATACAGTTGCCACCCTGAGACCGGCGACGGCGTCCCCAACGACTGGCACTTGATGCACCTGGGTTCGTTCGCGACCGGTGGTGCCGGGCTGATCATGAGCGAGGCCGCAGCAGTAAACCCCGTTGGGCGAATCAGCCCCTTGGACGCCGGCCTGTACTCCGATGAGCAGGCTGCCGGCTGGGAACGCGTTGTTGACTTCGTCCACCGGCATGGGGCCGTGGATTGTAAGATCGGGGCCCAGTTGGCCCATGCCGGGCGCAAGGCCTCAACCTATTGGCCCTTTTCCGGCCGCTCTGGTTCCCTTCCGGCGTCCGACGGCGGATGGGTCACCGTTGGGCCGACGAACCTGCCGTTCGACGGCTATGCAGCGCCTGCAGCAATGAGCGAGGAAGACATCCAGGGCGTTGTGGCCGACTTTGCGGCAGCTGCCTCCCGCGCCGTTGCCGCGGGGTTTGACACCGTGGAGATCCACGGCGCCCACGGGTACCTGCTTCACCAGTTCCAAAGCCCGCTCATCAACACTCGAACCGACACTTGGGGTGGAAGCGAGGAGGGGCGTAACAAGCTCATGCTCAGCGTGGTGGACGCTGTGCGGGAAGTCATTCCCGATTCCATGCCCCTCCTGCTGAGGATCTCGGCTTCGGACTGGGCTGACGGGGGAGTGGATGGTGAGGCGTCAGTCCGTCTGGCCCGTTCTGCGGCTGAGCGCGGTGTTGACCTGGTGGATGTCTCCAGCGGCGGCGCCGTTGCGCACCAGAAGATCCGGGCGGTGCCCGGCTACCAGGCAGGGTTTGCGGAACTGGTAAAGCGCGACGCCGGCGTCCCCACCGGAGCGGTGGGGCTGCTGACGAGTGCAACCCAGGCCGAGGACATTGTTGCCAATGGCAGGGCGGATGCCGTGTTCATGGCCCGGGCGGCCTTGCGCGATCCCCACTGGTGGCTGAGGGCAGCCTATGAGCTGGGCCACGACATCCCCTGGGTTCCGCAGTACCAACGTGCCGTCCCCCGCCACGGCTTCTAGAACCGGGTTCGGGTTCCGTGAGCGAGGTTAGGCTGGTCACATGACGGAATCACGCCATGAACCCACGCCCACGTCCGCACCGCCACAAGGCTCCGCGCCGCCACAAGCCCCTGCAGCACTACCGCCACAGCCAACTGGTGCGCCCTTGCCTCCTGAGGCTTCCGGCGAGGGCGCGCCGCTGGCCGCGCTGTCCATCCGGGGCCTGGCCAAGCGCTTCGGCGACAAGATCGCCGTGGATGGTGTGAGCCTCGAAGTGCCTGCGGGTTCCTTCTACGGAATGGTCGGCCCCAACGGCGCTGGCAAGACCACAACATTGTCCATGGCTACAGGTCTTCTTCGACCGGATTTCGGCACGGCCTTGATCCACGGCGTCGACGTATGGGCGCGGCCGTTGGAGGCCAAGAAGCTCATGGGCGTCCTGCCTGATGGTGTGCGCCTTTTTGACAGGCTGACGGGCGAGCAATTGGTGACCTACTCCGGACTTCTCCGCGGCATGGACCGCGACGTTGTTGGTTCGCGGGTTCCTGAGTTGCTGGCCGCCCTGGACCTTGAGGCCGATGCCGGTTCGTTGGTGGTTGATTACTCCGCCGGCATGACCAAGAAGATCGCCCTGGCCTCTGCGCTGATCCATGCGCCCCGTCTCCTTGTTCTTGATGAGCCTTTTGAGTCCGTCGACCCTGTCTCGGCTGCCAATATCCGGGGAATTCTGGAGGGCTATGTGTCATCCGGAGGTACTGTCATCGTGTCCAGCCACGTCATGGACCTGGTCCAGCGCATGTGCAGTCACGTGGCGGTTGTGGCCGGTGGCCGGGTTCTGGCAGCGGGATCGGTTGACGAGGTCCGCAACGGTTCAACCCTGGAAGACCGCTTCGTTCAGTTGGTAGGCGGCGGACACCGGACGGAGGGATTGGAATGGTTGCGCACCTTCTGAGCCTGAAGTGGCGTCTGCTGCTTAATGGATTCAAACGCAGTCCGTGGCAGTTGGTTGGCATGGCTTTAGGACTGCTTTACGCGTTGGGATTGCTGGTGCTCCTGATTGGAGGCCTCATAGCGCTGCGGTGGGCTGATCCGGAGATCGCCCACACCGTGGTGGTATTGGGTGGAGCAGCCACGGTCCTGGGCTGGGCGATCATCCCGCTCGTTGCTTCCGCAGCGGACATGACCTTGGACCCCGCGAGGTTCACCACGTTCGCCATACCGGCCAAACAACTCCTGACCGGCCTGGCCCTTGCAGGGTTCATCGGCATCCCCGGCATGGCCACCTTGCTGGCCGCCCTGGGGACAGTAGGAACCTGGTGGCGGAGTGTTCCGGCCGTGGCCGGCGCTTTGCTGGGTGCAATCCTTGGCGCGCTGACGTGCATAGTGTTGTCCAAAGTGGTGACGACGGCGACAGCCGGCTTGGCAGCGTCACGCCGCTTCAAGGATGTCAGCAGCATCATCGTCTTCATACCCTTGGTCTTGCTGGGTCCCATCATGCTGGGAGTTGTGGACGGCGTGCGTGGCAGTGCCGATTACCTTCCGGTGCTTGCCAGGACAGTATCGTGGACACCCCTTGGTGCTGCATGGTCCCTCGGTGGCGACCTTGACTCAGGCAGCGTGGCCGCAGCGGGGTTGAAGCTCCTCATCTCGGTGGCCACAATTGCCGGTCTGCTCCTGTGCTGGCATGTGCTTCTGAAGCGGGCCTTGGTGACCCCGCCGTACTCCGGCGGATCTGCCCGGAAGGGCGGGAAACTCGGTCTGTTCGGCCTGCTTCCCGGAACGCCGTCCGGGGCTGTTGCCGCCAGGGCATTGATCTACTGGTTGAAGGATCCCAGGTACGCCGCGTCCTTGGTGATTGTTCCTTTGTTCCCGGTGCTCTTCTTTTTCAGCGGCTCCCAGAGCGGTAATTATGGCTTGCTGATGATTCTGGGACCCCTGACGGCTTTCGTCATGGCCTGGTCCATTTGCGCTGATGTCTCCTACGACAACACCGCGTTCGCCCTCCACCTCGCTGCGGGGGTTCGGGGAGTCGACGACAGGTTGGGCCGCGCCTTGGCCTGCTTGGCCATATCGCTTCCAATAGTGTTGATCTTCACCGTGGGGCCGCTGTTTGTCACCGGCGATTGGCAGTGGCTGCCCAACCTGCTGGGGTTGTCCATCGGAACCTTGTTCACCGGGTTGGGACTTTCATCGGTCATTTCGGCCCGCTACAACATCGCCGTACCACTGCCGGGCGACAGCCCTTTCAAGAAACCGCCGGGCAACGTCGCCCAGACCTTGGCCGTTCAGTTTGTGGGCATGGGCGTCCTGGCCCTGCTGTTGGTGCCGGAACTTGCATTGGTGGCCGTCCAGGCTTTCACTGGGGGTACTCAAGCCGGCTGGATCAACCTGGTGGCAGGTCCGTTGTTGGGCGTCATCCTGTTCGTCGTCGGCGTCCGTCTCGGGGGAAAATGGTTGGATGCGCGGGGTCCGGAAATGTTCGCCCAGCTCAGCGTGAACCGCTAGCTCCGTAACAACCATGCCCATAGGTGGGACATGGGATAACGTCTGTGTCAGAAAGCTCTTATACCCTACTTAGAAAGGCCGTGACGATGGAAGTTGTCATTCTCCCTGGCACCAAGCAGATCGGTGCACTTGCAGCCGATGCCATTGAAGCGTTGGTGCGCCGCAAGCCGAATGCAGTGCTGGGCTTGGCTACGGGATCCTCTCCGCTGCCTGTCTATGACGAACTGGCACGCCGTTACGACGCCGGGGGACTGGACTTCAGTGAAGCCCACGGCTTCGCCTTGGACGAGTACGTAGGCCTTGAAGCCGGTCACCCGGAGTCCTACCGCGAGGTGATCCGGCGCGAATTTACCAATCGCGTGAACATCAAGCCGGAGAATGTCCATGGACCGGACGGTGCGGCCGAGGACCTTGAGGCTGCATGCCAGGCCTATGAGGACGCCATCAAGGCCGTGGGCGGCGTGGATCTCCAGATCCTGGGCGTCGGGACCGACGGGCACATCGGCTTCAACGAACCCGGTTCTTCCCTGGCCTCCCGGACGCGCATCAAGACCTTGATTGAGCAGACGCGCAAGGACAATGCCCGTTTCTTCGACACCATTGACGATGTTCCCCACCACGTGGTGACGCAGGGCCTGGGGACCATCATGGATGCCCGGCATGTGGTCCTGGTCGCAACGGGCGCCCAAAAGGCGCAGGCTGTGCGCGACTTCGTGGAGGGGCCGGTAGCCGCCATTTGCGCGGCCTCCGTCCTCCAGATGCACCCCCACGCCACTATTTTGGTGGACGAGGCAGCCGCGTCCTCGCTGAAACTGGCTGATTACTATCGGCACACCTACGACAACAAGCCGGAGTGGCAGGGGCTGTAGACGGTAAGATGTTTGGCATGACTACGCTTCCTCCGGATCCATTCGAAAACGACCCCATGCGCGAGCTTTCCGGAGCCGGAACGTCCACTGCCACCATTGAGCGCGAGGAAACGCGCCAGGAAGTGGAACCCGGCGACCGTGAGCGGTTTTCCCACTATGTCCGCAAGGAAAAGATCATGGAGTCGGCTTTGACCGGCGAGCCCGTCATTGCCTTGTGCGGCAAGGTCTGGACCCCGGGCCGCGATCCGCAGAAGTTCCCTGTCTGCCCGGAGTGCAAGGAGATCTACGAAGGCCTCCGCCCCGGCAACGACGGTGGAAAAAACGGCGGCCCGGGCAACTCCAAGTAGTGGGTGGGAAGAGAACACGGGTCCCTTCTGATCGTCACCGCTTTATTGTGCGCTTTGGTGTGCCCAAGGAGCCGGGGTTAATGGTCGTTGCCATCAGGCCGGGGGAGTCAGCATGACAGAGACACTTTTTGGTGGTCCATCCCTGCCTCCGGCGTACCCTGAACGGGCCGCCTGGGGCACCGCGCCCAAGCTTCGCGCTTGGCAGCAGGAGGCCCTTGACCTCTACATGACCCGCAACCCGAAGGACTTCCTCGCCGTGGCAACGCCGGGCGCCGGTAAGACCACCTTCGCCCTGCGTATCGCCACCACGCTGCTGGACAGCGGCGTGGTCAACCGGATTACCATCGTTGCTCCCACGGACCACTTGAAGAGGCAATGGGCAGATGCCGCAGCCAAGGTCGGGATCGCGATAGATCCCAACTTCAAGAACTCCGATGGCCAGCACGGTCGCGGTTTCGTGGGCGTGGCCGTCACCTATGCGCAGGTAGCCAGCAAGCCAATGCTGCACCGCGCCAAGACTGAAGCGGCGCGCACCTTGGTGATCCTGGACGAAATCCACCACGGCGGCGAAGCCCTGTCCTGGGGAGACGGCCTGCGTGAGGCATTTGATCCGGCTGCGAGGCGCTTGTCCCTGACAGGTACCCCGTTCCGTTCGGATACCTCGCCTATTCCGTTCGTCGAATACGCCGAGGACCGTGACGGTATCCGGCGTTCGAAAGCCGATTACACCTACGGTTACGGCAATGCGCTGCGGGACCACGTGGTCCGCCCCGTGCTCTTCATGGCTTATTCGGGGCAGATGCGGTGGCGTACCAGTGCCGGTGACGAAATGGCTGCCTCGCTGGGTGAAGCTGCCGTCACCAAGGACATCACCTCACAGGCGTGGCGTACGGCGTTGAACCCCACCGGCGAGTGGATCCCCGCTGTCCTTGCAGCGGCGGACAAGCGCCTCAGCGAGGTCCGGCGGACGGTACCGGACGCCGGTGGGCTGGTCATCGCCACGGACCACGACGACGCCCGCGCCTATGCGGGCCAGCTGAAGAAAATCACGGGGCAGTCGCCCACGGTGATCCTTTCGGACGACTCCAAGGCCTCGAGCAAGATCGAGGACTTCTCCGCGGGTGAACAGCGCTGGATGGTGGCTGTCCGGATGGTGTCCGAAGGTGTTGACGTGCCGCGCCTTTCTGTCGGCGTCTATGCCACCTCCACCTCCACGCCGTTGTTCTTCGCCCAGGCCGTGGGACGTTTTGTGCGTGCCCGCAAGAGGGGCGAGACGGCGTCGGTCTTCCTGCCGTCCGTGCCGCCGTTGATGATTCTCGCCAACACCATGGAGGCAGAGCGCGACCACGCTTTGGACCGCCCGGAGAAGGACGAGGACGGCCTCTTCAATCCCGAAGAGAACCTCATGGCCGAGGCCAACCGGGAGGACAAAGCATCGGACGAGCTCACCAAGGGCAAGTTCGAAGCACTGGACTCCCAAGCGTCGTTTGACCGCGTCCTCTTTGATGGTGGCGAGTTCGGCACGGGAGCGGACATCGGTTCCGATGATGAACTGGACTTCCTGGGTATTCCCGGGCTCCTCGACGCCGAGCAAGTGGGGACGCTGCTGCGTCAACGCCAGCACGATCAGCAGTCGCGCAAGAAACGCCAGTCACCGCTGGCGGCTGCGGCCGCACCCGCTGTGCCTGACCACCGGATGCTTATGGATCTTCGGAACGAGCTGGCCAAGAACGTCGCTGCCTGGGCTGCCCGTACCGGCACCCCGCACGGAGTTGTGCACACCAAACTTCGTGAAGTGTGTGGCGGCCCGGCAGTCGCCCAGGCCAATGAGGAGCAATTGCAGGCCCGCCTGCGCAAGCTCCAGGACTGGTTCATCGGCCGGAAATAGCCGTCTCCAGACCCAGTCAGATACGCCAACGGGCGCCGGGGTGGCGGCGCCCTTTGCTGTCATTACGCTGTCTCAGTCGCGTTCAACTTCGACGCCGGCCGCTTCCATTTCGTCGAACACCCCATCGAGGTCCCCGGCGATTCCTGCGGTAAGCCCGGCAATGACCGTCGTGCCATATCCGGCCTGGACTGCGTCGAGCGCTGTCGACTTGACGCAGTAGTCCGTCGTCAGGCCTACCACGACGACCTCCTCGACGTCGTGGCTTTGCAGCCAGTCGTCCAGGCCAATAGCGTCTTCGTCGAAGACTTCGGCTACGGCTGAACCTGCCTTGATGTCTCCTGACGGAACGTCATCCTCGGGCGCCAGGACACCCTCGAATCCGGAGTAGGCCGCCGTGTACTGGCCCTTGCGGAAATATGCCTGGATGTACTCGGGGTCCAGGTCCTCGTGCAGCTCCGCGCCTTTGGTCCGGGCCCGGCAGTGCGGAGGCCAGGAATCCACCATGTCGGGGTCATCGGAAAAATGGTCGCCCGGTTCGATGTGCCAGTCCTGGGTTGCCACGATGTGGTCGAAGTGTTGCTGGTTGGCGTCTACATATTCCGTGATGGCTCCGGCGATGGCCGCACCACCTTCGACGGCCAGGGTGCCGCCCTCGCAGAAGTCGTTTTGGACGTCGACGATGATCAGGGCGCGGGACATCAGTTCTCCTCGTAGATTGTGGGAATGGCGGCCTCGCCGCGCTGCAGCCGATTGACGACGGCGGGAAGCTCGGCCATGGTTGCGGCGTGCCTCTCCTTGGCGCGAACCACGCCTTCGGGCCCTGTCCAGCCCGGCAATACCTCGCCGTTCTTCACGAACTGGTGAAGCAGGGCACGGTCGTTGCCGTCGTCTTCGGGACGGTGGCCGATCCCCACGACTTCCTGGGTGGCCCGGCCTCGGTCATTGAGTTTGCGAAGGGCGTATTTGCGTCCGCCAACACTCGCCTTGTTCTTGGCGGCCTTGGCCACCGAGATGAATTCCCCGGCGTCGTTGGTGCGGCTGACCAGCTTGTAGACCATGCTGGCGGTCGGGGCACCGGAACCGGTGACCAGCGATGTGCCAACACCATAGGAGTCCACCGGGGCGGACTGCAGGGCCGCGATCGCGAACTCGTCGAGGTCCGATGTCACCACGATGCGGGTGTTGACGTTGCCAAGGTCATCGAGCAATTGGCGGACCCACTGTGCCTGCGCAATCAGATCGCCGGAATCGAGGCGGACTGCCCCGAGTTTGTCGCCGGCTAGTTCGACGGCGGTGCGCACAGCGGTTTCGACGTCGTAGGTGTCCACCAGCAGCGACGTCCCGGGTCCGAAGGCCGCGATCTGTGCTTCGAACGCTTCGCGCTCGGTGTCATGGAGCAGCGTGAAGGAGTGGGCGGCCGTACCGACGGTCTTGATGCCGTAGCGCCGCCCGGCCTCCAGGTTGGAGGTGCTGGCGAAGCCGGCAATCACGGCGGCGCGGGCTGCCGCCGTCGCCGATTCCTCCTGGGTGCGCCGGGAGCCCATCTCGATGCAGGGGCGGGTGCCGGCCGCGGAGGTCATCCGCGAGGCAGCGGATGCTATGGCGCTGTCATGGTTGAGGACTGACAGGATGAAGGTTTCCAGGATGCAGGCCTCGGCAAACGTGGATTCCACGATGAGGATGGGGGAGTTGGGGAAATAGGCGTCACCTTCGGCGTAGCCCCAGATGTCGCCGCTGAACTTGTAGCCGGCAAGGAAGTCCAGGGTCTCCTGGTTGACCACCTTGTTCTGTTCAAGGAATGCCAGTTCAGCATCGCCGAACCGGAAGTCGGCGATGCCTTCCAAGAGGCGCCCGGTGCCCCCCACCACGCCATAACGCCGGCCATCGGGCAAACGCCGGGCAAAGGCTTCGAACACCGACCGGCGATGCGCTGCACCCGAGTGCAAGGCGGCCTGAAGCATCGTCAGTTCATAGTGGTCTGTATACAAGGAAGTTGCGGGATGGTCCCAGGACGTGGCTCTACTCACGAATTCACTCTAGTGCGAGCCGCCATAGAATGGACAGATGAGCCCTAGCGTTGCGTATGGCACGGACATCGATGAGCGGACCAAAGCCGCGGAGCAGTCCTCCACCGATGTCCTGACAGCCCCTGATATCCCGTGGAACCTTGTGATCTGGAATGATCCCGTGAATCTCATGAGCTATGTGAGCTTTGTTTTCCAGAGTTACTTCGGCTATTCCGACTCCAAAGCGCACAAGCTCATGATGGAGGTCCACAAGAAGGGCCGCTCGATTGTGGCGCACGGCAGCAAGGAACAAGTGGAGCAGCACGCGGTGGCCATGCACGGTTTTGGTCTGTGGGCCACTGTGGAGAAAGCTGCAAGCGGCAATGAAACACCCGGAAAGGGCGGCCGGCAGCGTGGCTAAGGCATTTAAGTACGGACTCAAGGGCATCTCCGGATACCTCGAACCCGCCGAACGCGATCTCCTGCGCGGATTGCTGGACGACGTCATCTCCATGCTGGAGCAGGACGTGCGGGAGAACGAAGACCCACTGGCGGCGCTCATCGGCCTGGACATGGACGTCAAGCAGCCGAGCGACCGCGCCCTCCTGCGGCTCTTGCCCAACGTCATGAAGGACGACGACGGCGGCTCGCTGGAGTTCCGGCAACTCACCGAACGCTCCGTGCGGGAAAACAAGATCGGGGCCCTGAAGGCTGCCGCCTTGGGACTGGACAAGGACGACCTCGTCCTGTCGCCGGAAGATGCTACTCGTTGGTCCATGGCGCTGAACGACGTCCGGCTGGTCCTGGCTGAACGACTGGATATCCGGGACGAAGCGGACGCCGAGCACATTCACAGCATGCAGGACTGGAGCCAGGCGGAGGACGTAGAGAGTTACCTGGCCTTGGTCTACAACTTCACTACGTGGCTCCAGGAGTCCTTGGTTCAAGCCATGATGGCCGCAAGGCAGGGGAAATCCTGATCACGACGGCCCGTTGGTGCTCCTGCCCTGTGACAAATCAGACACGAGGCGGAGACCACAGGTAATGGCCGCACACCATGGGAAGCCTTATTCTCGAATAATTATGACTTCAGCATCGGGTTCACCAGGCAGCGCGCCGGACAGTGGGGCCTCCATCAGCGCGGGGGAACTGGTAAGCGCCCGCCCGATCGGCATTTTCGACTCCGGCGTGGGCGGATTGACCGTAGCGCGGTCCATCATCGATCAACTCCCCAATGAATCAATCCTCTACGTCGGCGACACCGCCAACGGCCCCTACGGTCCGCTTCCCATCGCCGAAGTGCGTGCCAATGCCTTGGGCGTGATGGACGAGTTGGTGGACTCGGGCGTGAAATTGCTGACCATTGCGTGTAATTCGGCGTCAGCGGCCGTGCTGCGGGACGCCCGCGAACGCTATACGGCCCGCTATGGCATTCCGGTCATCGAGGTCATCCAGCCGGCAGTGCGTCGTGCGGTCTCCGCTACGCGCTCGGGCAGGATCGGGGTCATCGGAACGTCGGCCACCGTGGGATCGCGTGCCTACGAGGACACCTTTGCGGCCGCTCCGGACCTCACCATCACATCTGTGGCGTGCCCCGCCTTCGTGAACTTTGTGGAGGCCGGAATCACTACCGGCCCGGACCTGCTCGCCGCTGCACATGAGTACCTGGAGCCGCTCAAACGCGCCGGTGTGGACACCGTTGTCCTGGGATGTACGCACTACCCGCTGCTGACAGGTGTTATCTCCTTCGTCATGGGAGAGGACGTCACGCTCGTTTCCAGCGCCGAGGAGACCGCCAAGGACGTCTACCGGGCTTTGGCCAACCATGGGATCCAGCGGACAGAGTCCAGCACGCCCAGCCACGAATTCATCGCCACCGGCGATGCCGACCAGTTCGAGACCCTGGCCCGGCGCTTCCTGGGACCTGAAGTCCTCTCCGTGAAGCACGTGGATCACGTAGCTGCCCAGTACCCGACAGGCAGCCTCGCCCGCATTACTCCCGAGATGCTGGAAGCGGCACGTTCCGGTTCCGGCCTGTCCCGCCGTTCGTATTTCGTGCAACCCGGCGACACCCTCAACGCCGGAGCGGGCGCAACCTTGGGGCGTGGACTGTGAAACTGACCATTGTTGGGTGCACCGGTTCCTTCCCAGGCCCCGGATCACCGGCGTCGTGCTATTTGGTAACAGCGCACGACGGTGAGCGCGAGTGGAAGATCGTCATGGACCTGGGCAGCGGAGCCTTGGGAGCGATCCAGCGCTACACCGACCTCGAGGACATCGATGCGATCTTCCTCACCCACCTGCACCCGGATCACTGCATGGACCTGTGCGGGCTCCACGTGGCTGTTCGCTGGAAGCCCGGGGGATGGGGCCGGGACAGGCTGCCGGTGTGGGGCCCTGCTGCAACAGCGGACCGGATGGCTACCGCCTATGGCTTGGAACTGGATCCCGGCATGCACGAGGAATTCGACTTCACCAACTGGGCCGAACTCAAGCCTGTCACCGTGGGTCCGTTCACTGTGACTCCCTACGCCGTTAATCACCCTGTTGAAGAGGCTTACGCTCTGCGCGTGACGGCTACGGAGCCCGGGAAGGACGGCGTCCCGGTGACCAAGATCCTGACGTACTCGGGTGACACCGATTCCTGCCAAGGGCTCGAAGACGCGGCCAAGGGATCCGATTTGTTCCTCTGCGAGGCGGCCTTCGAGGAAGGCAGGGACGACGACATCAAGGACGTCCACCTGACCGGCAAGCGCGCTGGCGAGGCCGCAACGAACGCGGGGGCAAGGCGCCTCCTCCTCACCCACATCCCTGTGTGGACATCACAAACCAAGGTGCTCTCCGAGGCCAAACCAGTGTTCGCCGGCGATGTCGCCGTTGCCGTGGCCGGAGTCCACTACACGATCTAGCTTTACCGGCGTCGGGCAGTGCCATCAGCTTGGCTAAGCTTGAACCATGACTTCTGAAGCTACAGCCACACCCGTCATTCGTGCTGACGGCCGTACACCCGACCAACTGCGACCCATCAGCATTACCCGCGGCTGGTCCAAGCAGGCCGAAGGATCGGCGCTGATCGAGTTCGGCAACACCCGGGTCCTGTGCACGGCTTCTCTGACCGAGGGTGTGCCGCGCTGGCTCAAGGGCGAAGGCCGCGGCTGGGTCACTGCCGAGTACGCGATGCTTCCCCGTGCCACCAACACCCGTTCGGACCGCGAGTCCGTCAAGGGCAAGATCGGCGGACGCACGCATGAGATCTCGCGCCTGATCGGCCGCTCGCTGCGCTCGATCATCGACACCAAGGCGCTCGGTGAAAACACCATCGTCCTTGACTGCGATGTCCTGCAAGCCGACGGCGGTACCCGCACGGCTGCGATCACCGGCGCCTACGTGGCGCTGGCAGAAGCAATCCGTTTCGCTCGGGAAAACAAGCTCATCGCCCGCAACGCCGAGCCGCTCGTCGACACGATTGCAGCTGTCTCCGTTGGCATCATCGACGGGGTCCCCATGCTTGACCTGCCGTACGTGGAGGATGTCCGTGCGGAGACGGACATGAACGTGGTGGTCACCGGTTCCGGCAAGTTCGTCGAAGTCCAGGGAACCGCAGAGGGCGCACCGTTCGACCGGGACGAACTGAACGCATTGCTGGACCTTGCCCTCCTGGGCACCAGCCAATTGTCCGCTATCCAGCGCGAGACCTTGGCCGAAGCCCCGTGAGCGGCGCACTGGAATCCGGGGCTCCCCGCCTCGTCCTTGCCACTCACAACAAGGGGAAGCTAAAGGAACTCCGCGAGCTGCTGCGGGGCCAGGTCCCAGGGCTCGACGTCGACACCCAAGTAGTGGATGCCGCTGCGGTAGGCGGCCCGGACGTTGCGGAAACTGGCGTGACGTTTGCCGAGAACTCGCTCCTCAAAGCCCGCGCTGTGGCAGAGGCGACGGGCTTGGTGGCCATCGCGGATGACTCCGGCTTGGCTGTGGATGTCCTGGGTGGGGCTCCGGGTATTTTCTCCGCCCGATGGGCAGGAACCCACGGCGACGACGCTGCCAACTTGAGGCTGCTGTTGGCCCAGCTCTCCGATGTACCCGATTCGTTCCGGGGAGCAGCGTTTGTCTGTGCTGCGGCCTTGGCTGTGCCCGGTACCGATGGCATCGCCCACGAGACCGTGGAGTATGGCCAGCTGGAAGGAACACTCCTGCGTGAACCCCGCGGTGATGGTGGCTTCGGCTATGACCCCGTGCTTCAGCCGGCAGGGATGGACCGCAGCTGTGCGGAGCTGAGCTCCGAGGAGAAGAATGCCATCAGCCATCGTGGCCAGGCGTTCCGTGCCCTGCTTCCCGCGATCGTGTCTGCGCTGACCGGGGCCAAAGCCCCGTAGCCTCTGCCTGCAAGCAAAAAGGCACCCCGCCTTGCGGGGTGCCTTTTTCATCTGAGGTGAGCGTTGGAGGAGCCTCAGGGCTCGCTGTGCTTGCCGCCCTCGTGTTCCTCGATGAATTCCTCCACGGGATCGGTGCCCTGGGCTGCAGCCTTGCGCTTGGCCATGAAACCCCGGGCAACCTCAATAATGACCGGGATAACGGAGATCAGGACAATGACGATGAAAATGATGTCCAGGTTGTCGCTGACCCACGGAACACGATCACCGAGGACGTAGCCCAGCAGGGTAACTCCGCCGCCCCAGAGGACGGCTCCAATGACGTTGAAGAGGAAGAATTTCCGCTTGTCCATCTGGGCAACGCCGACGATTACCGGCACAAAGGTACGGATGATGGGCACGAACCTCGCCAGGATCAACGCCTTGCCGCCATGCTTTTCAAAGAAGGCGTGGGCGCTCTCGACGTTCTCTTTCTTGAAGAGCTTTGAGTCGGGGCGGTTGAAGATGGCTGGGCCGGCCTTGGAGCCGATGAGGTAGCCGGTCTGGTTCCCGATGATTGCCGAGACGATGATCAGGCCTGCCAACGCCCAGACGTTGAATTTGATCGTGTCTGTGGCAACCAGTAGGCCCGCCGTGAACAGCATGGAGTCGCCGGGCAGGAAGAAGCCCACCAGCAAGCCGGTCTCCGCAAAGACAATGCCGCACACCAGCAGCACAACCCAAGGTGCCAGGGCGGGGTCGGCCAGGAAGATCTGGGGGTTCAACCAGTCCGGCAGGAACGAAGCCATGGAAGGCTGCACCGGTCCCGCGCCCCCGAAAGTGGATACGGCAAGGTCGCTTATCGCAGAAAAGATCACCCAACAAGCCTACTTGACGGCCGTCGTCGCGATTTTCCGTAGAAGCCTTGACAGTTGCCTCGTTGCTTGTATGGTTAGTTACATGAGTAATGAACCAGTGAGGCGGTGGTGCTCATGATCGATGACAGCAAGCCGATCTTCATGCAGATCGCCGAACTCATCGAGAACGGAATTGTGGACGGCAGCATGGCCGAGGAATCCCAAGTGCCCTCCACCAATGAGTTCGCAGCCTTCCACCGCATCAACCCGGCAACGGCTGCCAAAGGCGTCAATGTGCTGGTGGACTCAGGGATTCTCTACAAACGCAGGGGGATAGGGATGTTCGTTGCAACGGGAGCGCGTGCCCAGTTGATAGCGCGTCGGACCGAGGAATTCTTCGAACAGTACGTCAAGCCGCTGGCACTGGAGGCCCGGAAGCTGGGCATCTCGGCAGAGCAGCTGAACACCATGATTGAACGCAGCTCCGGGCTTGCCCCGGAACCCGGGACAGACAAGGAAAGGAGCGCGGCCCTGTGAACGAAACCATCGTCGAGGCCCGTAACCTGATCAAGCACTACAAAGACGTCAACGCACTGGACAACGTCAACCTGAGCCTCTCCGCGAACCGCATCTACGGGCTGCTCGGGCGAAACGGCGCAGGCAAGACCACGTTGATGTCCATCCTGACCGCACAGGCCTTCGCCACATCCGGCCAAGCCCTTGTCTTCGGCGCCAGCGCCTATGAAAACGAGGCCGTGCTGTCGCGGATCTGCTTCATCCGGGAATCGCAGAAATACCCTGACGACTTCCAGCCGCGCCACGCTTTCCGATCCGCAGCGCTGTTCTACAAGAACTGGGACCAGGAGTTCGCCGACCGTCTGGCTGGAGACTTCCAGCTCCCCGTCAAACGGCGTATCAAGAAACTCTCCCGGGGCCAGCTCTCCGCCGTCGGAGTCATCATTGGCCTCGCCTCACGGGCCGAGCTGACCTTCTTTGACGAACCATATTTGGGACTCGACGCCGTTGCCCGCCAATTGTTCTACGACCGCCTCGTTGAGGACTATGCGGAACACCCGCGCACCATCATCCTGTCCTCGCACCTGATAGATGAAGTGGCCAACCTGTTGGAACACGTGGTGGTGATCGACAGGGGGCGGATCATCATGGACGCAGATGCCGAGGACATCCGGGGTTCTGCCGTCACAGTCTCCGGTTCCGCTGACAAGGTGGATGCCTTCCTGGCGGGCAAGAAGATTCTCCACCGTGAGACTCTCGGGTCGCTGGCATCGGTGACAGTGGACGAGGTCCTCGGAGGCAGTGAGCGAGCCGAGGCGCAGGAGCTGGGCCTTGAATTGTCGCCCGTTTCCCTGCAGCAGTTGGTGGTCCGTAAAACCATGATCCGGGCAGGCGGTGATGGAGCTGCCGGCCCAGGACCCACCGCCGGCGAATTCGCCGATGACACGTTGGAGGCAAAGCGATGAGCAGGACTATGGCAGTTGCCCGGATGCAGCTGATCAACAAGTGGACATACATTGGATGGCCCCTGACCATCCTGGCGGCGTCCTTCCTGATGTCGCTCGCCATCTTCGCCCTGATCCCCGTGCAGGAAGGCAAGTACGGAGGGGGCAGCCAGGCGCCAATGTGGTACTTCCTGGTCCTCGGAATCCAGAGCATGACCCTGGTCTTCCCGTTCTCGCAGGGCCTGAGCATCAGCCGCAGGGCGTTCTATCTCGGCACCCTGGGACTGTTCTCCCTGATCGCACTCGGCATGACGGGCCTTTACCTGTTGGGCGGTGTGATTGAAGGGGCGACCAACGGGTGGGGTGTCTACGGCTACTTCTTCAAGATCCCGTGGGTAACAGACGGGCCTTGGTACTCCACCGCAGCGTTCTTCTTCGTTGTGATGATGTTCATGTTCATCGTCGGATTCTGGTTCGCCACCATTTTCAAGCGCTGGGGGACAAGCGGAACGTTGGTCTCCACACTGGGATCGGCAGTGGCCCTGATTGGCCTTGCCGCCCTCGCCACCTGGCTCGAATGGTGGGGACACGTTGGAAGCTGGTTCGCCCAACAGACCCCGTTGAGCGTCAGTGGATGGGCAGCCCTGCTGTGCGTTGTGCTCGCAGCCGGATCCTACACAACCCTTCGCAGGGCGACGCCGTAAGCCTCGAATGTAGTGTTCACCACAAAGCAGGCCGGAAGGGCCGCCCCCCCGGGGAAAACGGGGGGGGCGGCCTTTTCCGGCTGTAATCTTGTCCAGTGGCATTGGACTTTACGGCGATCGACTTTGAAACAGCCAACGGCTTCCGGGGGTCGCCGTGTTCGGTGGGCCTCAGCAAAGTCCGCGGCGGTGTTGTGGTGGAAGAAGCCTCCTGGCTCATGCGGCCACCGGAGAACCATGACCACTTCGAATTCCACAACACGCGTATCCATGGCATCCGGGCCGAAGACGTTGCAGGTCGCCCGCGGTTCGGTGAACTCTTCCCTGAGATCGGCGCCTTCATCGGGGGCGACGTACTCGCCGCACACAACGCAGCCTTCGACCTCGGCGTCATCCGGTCAGGCTTGGAAGTATCAGGGCTTGCCGGACCCGCCTATGACTATGTGTGCACGGTGATGCTGTCCCGCCGCTGCTACTCACTGGTGTCCAACTCCTTGCCTTACGCGGCGGAAGAGGCCGGCGTACCCCTGGTCAACCACCACGACGCCGCAGAGGACGCCCGTGCCTGCGCCGGTATTTTGGTGGACATCGCCCGGCGGAACAACGCCAACAGCATCGCCGAACTCTATTTGTCCCTTGGCCTGAACCTGCCCCAGCAGCCGGCCTTCGATCCCGCGCAGGGCCTCTCCAAAGCGACAATGTCGGCGCTCGCGGCCAGGACTGGAAGCACTGCCGAACCCTCCCTCGAACGAGCCCTCGGTGGCCCCAGCGGTTGGTCTGCCTGGCCGGAGGAAGGCCCCAACCCTTTGCCCAACCCCGCGGCGGAGCCTGGACATCCGCTCTTTGGACAGACTGTGGTGTTCACGGGCGACCTCGCGATCACGCGCCCGGAAGCAAAATCACGGGCGGCCGACATGGGGGCACGGCCCGAAAGCCGGGTGACCGCACGGACCACTGTGCTCATTGTGGGCGACGGGTTCGTGGCAGGGGACCTTCGCGCCGGACGACTCACGGGCAAGGCCAAACGGGTCCTGGAACTTCACGCCAAGGGCCAACAGATCGAAGTGGTCTCCGAGGGCGAGTTCCTGCAAATGGTGGGCGGGGCCTAGCTGCAACCAGCAGCTGAGATGGTCATACTGCGCAACAATGCTTCCCGCTTCAACAGCAGCGCTCCTAGCCTTGGGGCATGACCAAACCAACCCTTTCCGCACCAGCCGAGCGCCGGCCTGCCAGCGCCGCCACAATCGGCGGGGTGGATTGGCGGGCTGTTTTCGCTTTCCCCAACCCCGTGAACGAATACGCCGCCCGGATCACTGCGGGACTGGTCGTGGTGCTGGCTGTCGCAACGCTGCTGACCGGCTGGGGCTGGGGTTTGGTGGTCCTTGCGGTCGGCTTCTGGCTTCGTGTGCTTTTTGGTCCCCGGATATCCCCGCTCGCGCTGCTTTCGGTCAAGGTGCTGGCGCCCAGGATTGGGCACGCCAAGTTGGTGGCCGGACCTCCGAAGCGCTTCGCCCAAGGCATGGGTGCCGCCTTGACGAGTGCCGCCGTCGTGCTCTTCTTCATCGGCTACCAGCCGGCGGCCTGGGTCCTGCTGGCGCTCCTCATTGTGGCTGCCTCGTTGGAAGCGTTTGTTGGTTTCTGCCTCGGGTGCGCGATTTTCGGCTTCCTGCAGCGCCGTGGCCTCATTCCGGCTGATATTTGCGAAGCGTGCAACAACATCGCGCTTCGCCGGACGTAGGCCTGACTAGCCGGTGGTGACGGCGAGCAGCCTGTCTGCCATGCCGCGGATGACCTCCGGTGCCTCCAAAGCCTCCAGCCAGTCGCCGGGCAGGCATTCTTCGCCGTAGTGGGCCCCGAGGATGTTGCCCGCGACGGATCCTGTCGAGTCACTGTCGCCGCTGTGGTTGATGGCAAGGGCAATGGCGTTGCGGAAATGCTCCGCCGGTGAGGTGCCGCTGGTGGCCAGCACCGCATAGAGCCCGACGGCGAGTGCTTCCTCGGCTATCCACCCCTCGCCCAGCGCTGTGGTCAGTTCTTCGGGACTCACCACCGTTGGCCGAAGTGACAACTGCAGTGCAACTTCAAGCCTTTCCCCCAGTTCGGGGGCCTTTGTGGGAACCCCGTTCACGTAGTCGAGTGCCTCGTTGGCAGCGTCGCGGACATCGCTGCCGGCCACGATGTTATGGATGAGCAGGCTGAAAGCAGCTGCACTGAGTCGAGCCGAGGGGTGACCGTGCGTGAGCGAGGCGGCGTCGGAACTGAGTTTGTAAACGGCCTCCCGGGAAATGTGGGGGATGAGCCCGAAGGGTGCCGAGCGCATCACTGTTCCGCAACCCTTGGAATCGGGATTGACGGGCCGCGCCACAGTACCCATGGCGCCGGTTGCCAAGCCGCTGAGGCAGGCGTTGCCCGGTGCGCGGCGGTGCCGCAGGACTTCCTGGGCGTCGATCCATCGCGGCTGCGGGACGGGAGCGGAGGCTGCAGCAACGACATCCTGGGTGTTGAGCCACCGCAGGTACGCGAGCCACAGGCAGGCGATTTCGTCGGCCGCAACGCCGTCGTTCGCCCATTCGAGGGCTTCCACCAGTCCGTCAACCGTGTAGAGCGTCATCTGGGTGTCGTCCGAAAAGTGGCTTGCGCCCTCGAGCTGCGCAAAAGTGGTAAGACCGGCAGAACCATAGCGCCCGCGAATAGCGGCAACGGAATCGAACTCCACTGCGTAGCCAAGGGAATCACCCAGCGCGCCACCCAAGAGTGAGCCATGGACACGGGATTCGAAGGACGGCGCGGCGGCGGAGGAAGGTTCAACACTCATGCCAGTAACTTACCGTGCCCGGGAACCCCCGCTGGTATGGTGGGGAAGCTGCCCGGCACCTATGAAACCTTGGAGAGACAACGTGCGCGAACCTGCTTGGCGACGGACAGGCAAGACACCTGACTACAGGTTTTCGCTTGCCAACGAACGCACTTTCCTCGCATGGATCCGCACCTCCCTGGCCTTGCTCGCCGGTGCGGTTGCCGTTGACCAGCTTGCCCCGAATATCGCGCCGACGCCCGTCCGGCTGGTCCTTTGCGTACTTTTGGCTTTGGTTGGGGCTGGCTTGGCCGCCTTGTCCTATCGCAGGTGGGGCCAGATGGAAGCGGCCATGCGCAACGACCAGGCACTGCCTTTCTCCCGCGTCATGCTGTTCATGACGATCGTGGTGGCCGTGGCGGCATTCGCCTTTGCGGTGCTGATCCTGGTGGCCCGATGAAAAGGGTTGCCCCGTAAGCATGGAAACCCGCGATCCCGGCCTCCAGCCCGAGCGCACTACCTTGGCATGGCGGCGGACCCTGATCTCCCTTGTGGTCGTTGACCTGTTCATTTGGCGGAGTTGGCTGACGTCCGAGCCCTCCACGGGCAACCTCGTCGCCGGCCTTCCCGGACTTGATTACCAGGGGATCTGTGCGCTCATGGCGGCTGCGGCCACCATCGTCCTGGCCTCCGTCGTGTGGATTCGCTCACGCCAGCTGCACCTTGGTAACGGGGCAGCATCGGCCCGGCTGGTCCTGGTCAGCACGCTGGCCGTGGTGGGCCTTGGTGGTACGGCCATCGCTGCCATAGCATTGGGCGGCTAGGCTCGGAGGCGGGATTCAGCAACTGCCCAGACTCGGCTGGCAAGATGCACTAGGGCTCCACCACTTTGCGTCGGAGAACTACGCCGTCCACATCATCGTGCAGTGCGCTGCCTGCCGCCCACGCCGGCTTCCATACCAACCGTAAGGACACACTCGACATGACCTCTCCTGTACAGGCAACTCCCGAAGACCAGCCGGGGCTTCTTGCCCGGCTGTCGGCTGAAGCGTTGGGATCGATGTTCGTCGTGGTCGTAGCGGTAGGCGTGGGAATCTTTTCGAATCCCAGCGGGGCACCCGTGCCCGTCGCCTTGGCCACCGGCCTCACGGTGACTGTGGCCATGCTGGCCTTCGGGCACGTCTCCGGCGGACACTTCAACCCGGTCATCACGTTGGGCAACGTGATTGCCGGCCGGATCCGGGCCGTCGCCGCCGTCGCTTACCTGGCCGCGCAGCTCATTGGAAGCGTTGTTGGTGCTGCGCTGATCTACTTTGTGGTGACCACTGTGCCTGTGCTGACGGACGCCCGAGCTGCCTTCGATGTGGTGGCGCCGGGGTATGGCGAGCATGCTGCGGCACAAACGCAGATGGCCGGAGTCCTGCTGGTCGAAATCCTTGGTTCCGCCCTGCTGGTTGCAGTATTCCTGGGGGCGTCGGCCGGTCGCCGGGCTGTTCCTGCGATGACTCCCTTCGCCGTGGGCCTTGCGATGGCTGTGCTGCTTCAGCTCGGCCAGGTCCTGGGCAACCTTCCCTTCAACCCTGCACGCGCAACGGCCCAGGCGTTCTTCAGCTCGTCATGGGCCATTGAAGGATTGTGGCTCTTCTGGGTGGCGCCACTGATGGGCGCGGCCCTTGCCGGACTCGTGTTCCGTGGCTTCCAGGGACTCTCGGGTGGTAACACTGCCGAGGCTGGCGATTTCCAGGCAAGCACCGATGCCGGAGTCAACGACGCGTTCGACGCTGACCATGACCTCACGGAGGACGCTGCTGAAAGCGCGGCCGACAACAGCGTGCCGGCTCCGGCAACAACGGACGCAGCATCTTCGCGACCGTCTCCACAGGCTCCTGCCGGCGATGACGCACGGGACTTCTTTGACGGGAAAAAGGGCTAAAAGCCGGACAGCATCGACGGCGGGCGGCTTGCCTGCGCTTTATTGTCGGTGCCCCCGGTTAACTTGGGAATATGCGGTTACTCCATACCTCCGATTGGCACCTTGGCCGGTCATTCCACGGCGTTGGCATGCTTGATGCCCAGCGCGACTTTGTGGACCAGCTTGTGTTCCTCGTCGAAGCAAGGGCCGTTGATGTCGTTTTGATAGCAGGCGACGTCTACGATCGCGCGTTGCCTGGGCTGGACGTGGTCAAGCTTCTCGATGACGCGCTTGTGCGTATCACGCACGCTGGTGCCTCTGTCGTCTTGACCAGTGGCAACCACGACTCCGCCATCAGGTTGGGATTTGCCTCCCGCCTGCTGGAGCGTGGGGGAGTACACCTGCGGACACGGGTGGAGGAGTTGGACGTACCAGTGGTGTTCCCGTTGGAAACGGACGCCAACACGGGGGACAAGAACAGCGCCGGCGAGGTCGCCATCTACGGCATTCCGTATCTCGAACCCAGGCTCGTCGCCGAACGACTCGGCGCCGCGAGCGCCAACCACTTCGATGTCACATTGGCGGCGGTGGATCGGATCCGGAGTGATGTCCAGCGCCGCAGGGAATCCGGACCGGTCCACCCTGTGGTGTTGGCGCACACTTTTGCCAGCGGAGGTATTACTTCCGACAGCGAACGGGACCTGAGCATCGGCGGATTGGGTGCAGTGCCGCTGGATCTCTTTGAGGACTTTGCCTATACCGCACTGGGCCACCTTCATGGGCGTCAGGAATTGGCCCCGAATGTCCGATACTCCGGCTCACCCCTTGCTTATTCATTCTCGGAAGCCAAGCACCATAAGGGCGCCTGGCTGGTGGACATTGACGCCAGCGGGGCAGTTGAAATTGAGGAAGTCCGTTGGGACGCACCCAGGGCCCTTGCCACGTTGCGTGGGCAGTTGGATGACCTCCTGGGATCGCCGGACCACGCATGGGCGGAAGGTGCCTACTGCCAGGTCACTTTGACGGATGCGCAGCGGCCTGCACAGGCGATGGAGAAAGTGCGCACCCGATTCCCCGACACTTTGGTTCTCTCGTTCGATCCTCAGGGAGCCGAGGTCCGGACCAGGACCAGCTACAGCAACCGGCTGGCCGAGGCGAAAGACGACCTCGAAGTCTGCTGCGGATTCCTGGAACATGTTCGGGACCGGAGGTCAGGCGATGCCGAAGAAGCCGCGTTGCGGGAAGCCCTTGAAGCAGTCCGGTTGGAGGAGGTGGAGCTGTGAGAATCCATCGCTTGGACATCGAAGCATTCGGTCCATTTGCAACGCCCCAGCACATAGATTTCGACCAATTGAGCGCGCAGGGCTTGTTCCTCCTCAACGGCGCCACCGGGGCAGGCAAGACCAGCATTTTGGATGCCATCTGTTTCGCCTTGTACGGATCCGTCCCTGGCGCACGCCAGGAAAGTAAGCGGCTTCGGAGCGACCACGCGGCACCCAGTGCGGAACCGCGAGTGGTGTGTGAGTTCTCTGCACGCGGACGGCGTTTTGAAGTCACCAGGTCACCGGCATGGGATCGCCCCAGTGCCCGGGGCCGCAATGGATTCACGACGCAGCAGGCCAAAACCCTCCTTCGGGAACGCGTAGGCGGGAGCTGGGAAGAGAAGTCGTCCAGGAATGACGAGGTAGGGGCCGAGCTTTCCGACGTCCTTGGGATGGACCGGGACCAGTTCACCAGGGTGGTCATGCTGCCGCAGGGCGACTTTGCCGCGTTCCTCAGATCCAAGGCCAGCGACCGTCTGGATCTCCTCCAGAAGCTGTTCGGCACCCACCGTTTTGAAGCCGTTGAACGCCAGCTCGCCCAACAAGCAGCAGTGGCCGCACGCGCAGTGCAGGAGAACTCTGCCGAACTCAAGGTGCTTCTGGACAAGGTTGCCTCAGAGAGCCGGCAGCTTGGTCTTCATCCTGACGGGTCTGAGGACTTCGGGCCTGGGGATTTCGGATCCGGGGATTCCAGGACTGCCGGAGATACCGCCGACGCTCCAGCCGCCGGGCAAGAGCCCGAGGCGTGGCTTGCCGGAGTGGAAGCCCAAGCGAACAAGGAGTGGGAGCGGCGTCGGCATGAGGCCGCTGAGGCTGAATCGATGGCTGCCCGCCTTGCGGAAAATTTCCAGGCGGCCCAGGAGAAGTCGATACGGCACGGACGGCTCGGGGCCGCGATGCAGAGGCGTGTCCTCCTTGAACTGGCAGCACCGCGGGCGCTTGAGAACAAGGAAACACTGGGAAAGCACCGCCGTGCTGCCGTTCTCAGCGGCCAACTCCAAGCCGTTGATTCGGCCGTGCGCAAGGTCCAGGACGCAGCAGCGCTGGCATCAAACCTTCGGGAAAAGCTGGTTTCGGCGGGAATGAACGCAGAAGACCCGGCTGCTCTCCTTGAAGGTGTCAAAGCAAGCTGCGCGGTTCTTGAGGCCCGTCTCCCCGACGAACAGCGTATGGACGGGATCGCGGCCCGGCTGGCCGCCAAACGCGATGAACTGGCTGAACATCAAGCTGCTGCGCACGCGGCCGGTACCGCACTTGAGCAGCTTCGTGACGATGTGGCCACCGTGGAGTCACAGATTGAGCCCCTTGAGCCCCTGGCTGAACAGTTGGCAGAACTGGAACGCGATGCTGCGGCGGCCGTCGAACTGGTGGGAATAGTGGCACGCCACTCTGCTGCCGCTGACGGGTTGGATGAGATCACCTCGAAGCATCTCCACGCCCGGTCGGCATCGCAGGACCTCAGGCAGCGGTGGCTCGATATCCGTGAGCTCCGCCTTGCCAACGCGGCAGGGGAGCTGGCGGCGTCGTTGGAAAACGGGAAGCCCTGCGCCGTTTGCGGCAGCGAAGAGCACCCTCATCCTGCCGCAGCCGTGCGATCGGCGCTTTCCCTCGCCCAGGAAGAGGAGGAAGCGAAGGAGCGCTTTGATGTAAGCGAGGAAGCTGCGGGACTCCTCGCCGGGCAGGTCTCCTCGGCAGCCCAGGTTCTTGCCGGATTGGTGGCGCAGGGAGGCTCAACGGACGCCGCCGAAGCCGATTCCAAGCGTGCTTCTGCCCAAGCGGCCGCCTCGGTGGCACGCAAGGCAGCAGGTTCGCTGGAGAAGCTTCGCGTCGAGCATGATGCCCTCACCCAACGCATCGTCCGCGTACAGGAAGAACTTACCGGGTCAGTAAGCGCAGAAGCACAGGCGTCCTCGGCTGTGCTGCTGCTGCAGGAGCAATACGTTTCCCTTGAAGCGGATCTCGCTGGCTTAAGGGGCGGCTTCACGAGCCTGCGTGAACGGTTGGAGGCGCTCTCGGCTGAGCGCGCACTTCTGCAAGCAGCCACCGATGCCGGCCAACAACTGGAAGTTGCCGGACAGGCCCGGGATGACGCTGTCGCGTCCCTGGGAAAGGTCCTGCCGGAATCCGGATTCGAGTCGGCCGAGGAAGCACGTGGGGAAATCCTCCCGCCGGCTGATGTTGTGGGCCTTGAAAAGGACTTGGCCGATTTCGACGCCGAATCGTCCCGCTTGGACGAGTTGTTTGCCAGCGAGGACCTGGTGCTGGCGGCCAAGGAAGCCAGTATTGGCGAAATGCCGTTGCTTGAGGCCGAACTTGCCGAAGCGAAGCTCGCTGCTGCTGGTGCAACGGACAGTGCCCGGGCCGCATCCTTGCAGTCAGGGCTGGCTGCTAATTCGGTGGAAGCCATTGCTCGCTGCCGGAAGGAGTACCAGGACCTTGCAGCGGCCGGGATGGAGCCACGGAACAAGGCCCGCCTGTTGGCTGATTTGGCGGACACAGCAAGGGGCTCCGGTGAAAACAGCTATCGCATGAGCCTGAATACCTATGTTCTGGCAGCACGCCTGGAGCAAGTCGCCATAGCCGCCTCGGAAAGGCTCGTCGCCATGAGCGACGGCCGCTATACCTTGCAACATACAGATGCCAAGGCAGCGCGCGGGGCAAAGTCAGGGCTCGGACTCGAGGTAGTGGACGAATGGACGGGCCAGCGGCGCGACACATCCACCCTTTCCGGCGGCGAGTCCTTCATGGCGTCGTTGTCCCTGGCCCTCGGTCTCGCGGACGTCGTTCAACAAGAGGCCGGCGGCGTGGACATCGAGACGCTTTTCGTCGACGAAGGCTTCGGCAGCCTCGACGAGCAGGCGCTGGAGCAGGTGATGGACGCCCTGGAAGGACTTCGCGACGGCGGCAGGGTGGTTGGCCTTGTCAGCCACGTTGGGGAGATGAAGCAGCGCATTACCAGTCAGCTTCAGGTGGTCAAGGGACGCCACGGATCAAACGTGCGAATTGCCGAAGCAGTTCCGGTCTGAGACATATCCGATAGACTTAACCCGTTACACCGGGTCGCGCGCATCGGGAGGAGGGACGATGCGCATACTTTAGCGAACCCGGATTAATGGAAAACTCTTCAGTGGCCTCCCAGGCCTTGTCATCGGCGCCCGCACGCCGCCCCTCGCGACTACCAGGCCGTTTCGCGCGGCTTCCCGAACTGGCGGGGCCCGGGTTCCTCCCGTTGGGCCTTTTCGCCAGGCTTCCCCTTGCCATGCTGACCGTCGGGACTTTGACGCTCGTGACGGCGGTCAGCCAGTCGTACGCAATCGGCGGTATGGCCGCCGGCGCCGTTGGTATCGGTTCGGCCCTGGGTGCCCCCGTGCTGGGCTCGTTGGCAGATCGTGCCGGGCAACGCATCGTTCTCCTGGTCGCGTCGGTCATCAATACCCTTGCTGTGCTGGGACTCCTTGCGGCGGCCTACTTCACTCCGGGCTACGGGTCAGTGAACGACGCTCTTGCCGTGCTCATCACCGCGTTCCTCGCCGGGGCCAGCTGCCCCCAGGTTGGCCCGATGGCCAGGGTTCGCTGGATGGCCTTGACGACCCGCAATCTTTCCCCTGCCACAGCCAGCGGCAGCAAAAGCGTCGCTGCCAACCGCGCCGACCTCGATACCGCGTTGTCCTATGAGGGCACCGCGGACGAGATCACTTTTGTCCTTGGGCCTGCATTGGTCGGTGTCCTCGCCAGCATGGTGGCGCCGTGGTTGCCGCTGGCACTGGCGGCCGTCATGACGATCACGCTGGTGCCCGCGTTCGCAGTTCACCCCAGCCAACAGGCCGTGGTGCCGGAACCCCGGAACGTGAGCGCCGGCGTCGTACCTGCCGGCGGGCAAGGCCCTCAGGCGGGTCCGCAACGCGCCAAGCGTTGGGCGGGCGCAGTGGTGGCCGTCCCCGTAGTGGCGATGGTCTGCATGGGTACCTTCTTTGGTGCAACGCAAAACGCGTTGAGTGCCTTTTCCGCGGAGTATGCCACGGCCGAGATCGCGGGGCTCCTCTACGCGGTGATGGGCCTTAGTTCAGCCGTAGCCGCATTGTCCGTCGCGTTCTGGCCGCAGCGCTTCAGCTTGGCTTCGCGGTGGGTTGCGGCGGCCTTGGCGATGTCCGGATTGTCGCTCTTGCTGCTATTGCCGGCCGGTATTTGGCCGATGATCTTTGTCCTGCTGGTACTGGGTATTCCCGTGGGGCCGGTCATGGTCACCGTCTTCAGCATCGGCGGCGTGGTGGCCCCGGCAGGCCGCATGGCTACGGTGATGACGGCTCTTGCCAGCGGCATCGTAGCGGGCACGGCGTTGGGCGCCTACCTGGCGGGTCAGCTTGCCGAAGCGCAGGGCCCCGGCGCTGCATTCGTGGTTTCCATGGCGGCCGCTGCCGGTCTGTTGCTGCTGGGCGTCCTCACCTCGTTGGTCATGAAGCGCCAGCCCCAGGGTTAGTCCAGTCCGGCGGCCAGCGAGCGGGCCATAAGTTCCACCAGCCGCGATGACCGTTCTTCGTCGGGGTCTGCCAGATGCTGCATGCTGATGCCGTCGATGCCCGAGATGAACAGCCGCGTGATGTCTTCGAGGTTGTCGGGAACGGGCTCGTTTGCTGCATCAGCCGCTTCCCGGAACAGCTTCAAGGTAGAGCTGACCCAGCCGTCGTACATGGAGCGGTTCATGAGCTGGGCTTGTGGCTGGTCGTCAGCCTCTACCCGGAACCGGCGCAGCAGCAGTTCAAACGTGGTGACCTGTTCGTGGGGGTTCTCCAGCATGCGCATCCAGATGCGGCGGGCGTGGGCGCCAATCATATGGCGCAGCCCCATGCCAGGATCGGCAACGGGTTCGAGCGCCTTCGCGTAGTCCCTGCTGAGGAAGTTGTACACCTCTTCAAGGAGTTCGTCCTTGCTGCGGAAGCAGTAGTGCAGCGCGGCCAACGGGGCGTCGGCTTCACTGGCGATGCGCCGTGTTGTTGCCGAGGCGAGGCCGTCCTGGGCAATCACCCTCGCCGCAGCTTCCACGAACTGGAGCCGCCGTTCTTCAGCGGGAACCCTGGCCATCCGTACACCCCTTCTGTTTTGTATTCCCGTGATCGGGTCACCGACCGGCGGTCCCATTGATCGTAGGCGGTATCCGTTCGGGACTTGTCTTGGCCGTGCCGTGTGGGCCCGGAAAAGACCTTTCAAGAAATTTTACGCCAAAACCTAGTCAAGTGACCCAGTCAAGCGACATACTTCTTTCAGGAACGTTGTCTGCATCACATTCGTGTGCAGTGACCTGAGGAGAACCGATGCAGGAATTCGCCGATCTAGTGATCGTCAATGCCTCGGTCCACACCATGGACCCGGCACGGCCACACCGTATGACCGACGCAGTTGCAGTCAAGGGCGGCCGCATCGCTGCCCTTGGCCGGAAGGATGTCCGCCGGGCGATTGGACCACATACCAAAATCGTGGATGCCGCCGGTGGCGCGGTCATTCCCGGAATCAACGACGCCCACCTGCATTTTGTCTCGGCAGCCATGTCGGCCTTCGGATACGTCCGCGTGGACCCGGGCATCGCGCCGGACTGGGCGGCCGTCGTCGACGTCATCAACGCAGCCCCTGCGGGCGGGGATGGCTGGGTCCGGGCCCATGGCTGGGACGAAGTCGTCATGGGTCCGGCATGGGACAACCTGCTCGAATGCCGCCCGGGCATTCCGGTAGTGGCCTTCGACTCGACCGGCCACCAGTTACTGGCCAATCGGGAAGCGCTGAAGAGGGCAGGGATCAACGCTGAAACAGCAGACCTCGACGGCGGTGTCATAGCGAGGGCGGAGGACGGCACCCCAACGGGCCTCTTCCAGGACGGCGCCATGGAACTCCTCTCGCGGGCAATGCCACCCGTGCCCGTATCCACGCTGCGTCCGGCCCTGCTGAAATTCCAGGAGCACCTGCATGCCCTGGGGATCACATCACTCACCGATCCCGGATTGGGTCCCGCCAGCGCCGGACTCATGGATGGCGCAGGTTCGACGGCGGCACTTGAGCTGCTGGGCGACCTCGCCGAAGCGGGGGAACTGACGTTGCGCGTGAACGTCCTGATGCTGTTCGCCGGAACTGGCGGCGCGAATGCCACGGCAATTGGCGAGGGACTGGGAACCGGACTGGCGGAGGCCTTTGCCAACCGCGGCATCGATCCGCAGCAGTTGCGGATCGCGGGCGTAAAGATCTTTGCAGACGGCATCCCTCGCAGCGGTACCGCCTGGATGAGCGAACCCTACGGCAAAGCGTGTACCCACGGCCGCCTTGTGATCCAAGGCTCCGATGACGCAGAACGGGTTGCCGAGCTCCACACGATCCTTGAACTCATCACGGATGCCGGGTTGCAGGCCGGCATCCACGCCACGGGTGACGCCGCTACTGCCGCAGCAGTGGAGGCCATCCTCGCAACGGCGGTCAGCCGCGGTGCCATGGGTGCGGGGAACCGCCACTACATCATCCATGGAGCCTTCACCGATACCAGCACTTTGGCCACCATGGCCGCGCACGGCATTGGCTACAGCACCAATCCACTGATCCGCGCCGAAGCAGGGGACATGATGCGCCAGGTACTTGGCGAAGGTCGGTTCTCTGTCCACCAACCCCTTCGTTCGGCCGCCGACGCCGGCGTGCGGTTCAACCTTGCCTCAGACGCACCCGTTACCAGTTCGGACTGGCGTCGCACGGTGGTGGCGGCAGTTCGGCGAGGTACGCGTTCAACTCCGGGCGACCCCGGCGATCCCGAACGGATCGCCGGACTTCAGGCCCTCGCTGCGATGACCATCGACGCTGCCTGGCAGGACCACGCCGAGCATCTCAAGGGTGCACTCACACCAGGGATGGCCGCTGACCTTTGTGTGCTTTCAGGCCCGTGGCCGGAAGACGAAGAGATCGAAAAGCTTCTCGACCTGGACATCACGCTCACGCTGAGCGGCGGCCGGGTAGTCCACCGAACAACCAACTAGACCCTCCCCACCCGTTCCAACCATTCGTACATCAAGGAGCACCACATGCGACGCAGTATTCCTTTGGCACTGGCCGCAGTCCTGTCCATGACCCTTGCAGCCTGCGGAGGCGGTTCAAGCCCGGCAACCACTCCCGCCGCGGACGGGACCACCACCCTCAAGGTAGGCACCATCGGCATCGGGTCCGACGCCGGCATCCGGCTGGCCGTCGACAAGGGCTATTTCAAGGAACAGGGCCTCAACGTCGAGATATCTGTCATCGCCAACCCTCCAGCCGGCATCGCAGCGGCACAGAGCGGCCAGATCGATGTCACTTACACCCCTTCCATCCCACTCTTGAATGCCCTGAACCAGAACGTCCCCCTCAAGATCGTGGCAGCTGCCGACGGCTATAAAGACGGTGCCGGCGAGGAGTCCGATCTCAACCGCGTCGATGACACGGGCCTGCTGGTCCAGAAAGCGTCCGCCATCTCCCGGCCGAAAGACCTTGAGGGCAAGAACGTCAGTGTCCCGGCACGCAAGGCCCAGCTGGAAGTGACAGTCAGCAAACTCATCAAGGACGACGGCGGTGATCCCGCCAAAGTGAACTGGATGGTCCTGGATCCTTCGTCGGCACTCCAATCACTGAATTCAGGACGCGTTGACGCAGCCTCTCTTGTCGCGCCGTTCACGTCCAAGGCGGTGGCGGAGGGAAACCGGCTCCTGGCTTCACCCGGCGTCGAGTTCTTTGAACAAGGTGCCATCGGGCTCTGGGTCTCCGGCGCCAACACAGTGAAGTCGAAGCAGAAGGCGTTGGAGGGTTTCAAGGCCGCCATCTATAAGGCAAACGCCTACGCCAATGGCAACACCGATGAAGCGCAGCAGCTCAGCGCCGAGATCACCAAGACTTCGCTCGACGTGGTTAAATCCGGCGCCGTGAACTACTGGCCGGAGGAAGTCCGCGTCGAGGACATTGAACGAGCCAACAACAACCTTGCCGACCTTGGTTTCCTGAGCGCACCAGTGAAGCTTCCCGGCGACCTCGTTTTCGGGAACTAGGCGCGGACCGGGCATGGGAGAGTCATCATGAAACCGTCCATCCGTCCGGTGGCGTTCAGCGTCCTGGGGATCGTGGCAGCCCTGGTCATTTGGCAGGTCCTTGCCGAAGCCAGGGTGGCCGGAAATGCCTTGCCGTCAGCCACCACTGTCTTCGCCAACCTGGCAACAACCTTGGGATTGGGTTCGTTTTGGTCTTCGCTGGCTTCCACCATTGGGATCGCACTGCTTGCCCTGGCCCTTTCGGCCGTGGCGGGGATAGTGATTGGCCTGCTGGTGGGCAGCTTCGAATCCGTTCGTTACGCCACGTTGGCGGTGCTGGAATTCCTCAAGCCGGTACCGCCCATCGTCATTCTTCCGCTGGCCGTTTTGGTGCTGGGTCCAACAGTTGAGATGTCGCTCTTCCTGGTGGTGTTTGGTTGCTTGCTGCCCATCGTCATGCAGACCGTCGACGGCGTTCAGAGTACTGATCCCGTAGCGCGGGACACGGCGCGGTCATACGGAATGGGTGAGGGCGAAATCCTGGCACGCGTAGTGCTTCCCAGCGCCATGCCGTACATCAGCACTGCCCTGCGCGTTGCAGCGCCCGCAGCCTTGGTGGTCACGGTCGTAGCCGGGCTCCTCGGGGGTGGTCCGGGCCTGGGCCAGAGCATCTACCAGACCCAAGCAGCCGGTGACTACGCCGGTCTCTATGGATTGGTGATTGTCCTTGGCCTGCTGGGTCTGTTGTTCCAAGGTGCCACCCGGGTCGCGGAGCGCCGGGTTCTGCACTGGCATGAGTCCTACCGGGAAGTGGTGCCCTGATGATGAACGTAAAAACGCGAAACTGGCTGATTGGTGCCGGCGCACCTGTGCTGCTCCTGACGGCATGGTGGCTCTTGTCGGAGAACTCCACGGATCCGTTCTTCCCCCCGTTGCGGACTATCCTGGTCCGCTTCCAGGAGCTGTGGCTGTTTGAACACTTCCAGTCCGACGTCTTGTTGAGCCTGGGCAACCTGTTCGTGGGCTTTGCAATCGCAGCGGTGGCGGGTGTTGGGATCGGTTTTGCGACTGCCCTGGTTCCCACGGTCCGTTGGATGGTGGACCCATTGATCCATTTCCTCCGTGGAATTCCTCCCGTTGCCTTGGTACCGATCTTCATCTCGCTTATTGGGTTCGGTCCGGAGATGCGCGTGGCCAGCATCGCGCTGGCGGCCTTGTTTCCCACCATGATCGCCACAGTGGACGGCATCCGGAGCGTCAGCAACGACCTCATGGACGTCGCCAGGGTCTACCGGCTGAGCCGAAAGGAACGGTTGCTCAATGTTCTCCTGCCCGCGGCCACTCCCCAGATCTTTTCCGGGCTGCAGGTGAGCCTCCAGGTGGCCTTCATCGTGATGATCGCCAGCGAGATGCTGGGCAGTTCACAGGGCATCGGCGCGATGACGCTGCTCGCACAGCAGAGCTTCATGACCGCTGATATGTGGGCAGGGATCCTGCTCTTGGGCGTCATCGGGTTCCTGGTCAACGTCCTGTTCGGCCTGCTCAAACACAGGGTCCTGTCCTGGTACATCGGCTCACGGCGCATGGCGCGTGCAGCATGAGCATCCGGCAACTCCCGACTCTTTCCCCTCGACCAAGAAAGTCCGCCATGGCACAGCAACCGGAAACCCGTATCAGTACCACCACGCCACGGCTGGACGTGGCACATCTCGCCAAAACCTATGGCAGCGGAGAGAAAGCCCACACAGTCATCGAAGACCTCACCTTTACGGTGAATGCGGGCGAGATTGTCTGCATCGTTGGCCCTTCCGGCGTTGGCAAGACGACCCTCCTGAAGTGCTTGGCGGGCCTCCATCCGGCAAGCAGCGGACAGGCGTCCATTGACGGGCGGGCCATCAGCGGTCCACCTCCCGAGATGGCATTGGTGTTCCAGGACTACAACCGCTCGCTCATGCCGTGGCTGACTGTCCGGAAGAACCTCATCCTGCCACTGCGCCATCTCCGGCTCCCTGCAGCGGAATTGAAGGAACGGTGCGACAGTGCACTGGCCGCCGTCGGGCTTTCCCACGCCGGCAACCAGTACCCGTGGCAGTTGTCAGGGGGTATGCAGCAGCGGGTGGCGATCGCGCGCGCGCTGGCCTACCGTCCCGAGATCCTCATCATGGACGAGCCCTTCGCCTCCGTGGACGCACAGACACGCTTCGATCTCGAGGACCTGTGCCTCAAGATCAGGCGCGACTTCAACATGACCATCCTGGTGGTTACCCACGACATCGACGAGGCCGTGTACCTGGCAGACCGCGTTGTGGTGCTGGGATCCAGGCCGGCACGGGTCCTGAAGGTGGTTGACGTGGACCTTCCGGCTCCGCGTGAACAGATCAGTACGCGATCGCTGCCGGAGTTCGCCCGGCAACGCACCGAAGTGCTGTCACTCATTAAGAGGCCGGCGTGACGGGCGGATTGCGTGCAGGGGCCAAACGCCGGCCAAACGTCCTGTTCTTCATTGCCGACCAACTTCGGGCAGATCATCTGGGTTTCGCTGGCAACAACACCGTAAAAACGCCGAACCTCGATGCGCTCGCAGCCAGAAGTGTTGTCTTCGACAATGCTACGGTCGCCAACCCCACTTGCATGCCCAACCGCGCCAGTTTGATGACTGGCCGGTGGCCTTCAGCGCATGGAACCCGTTGCAACGGCATCACCCTCGATCCCCATACCCGGACAGTTCCCGGTTCCTTGGCGGCCGGTGGCTATCGGACAGTGGGCGTCGGAAAACTGCACCACCAAAACATGGGCTGGGAGTTCGAGCCGCATCAGGCCGACGAGATCCGGGCAACGGATCCCATGCTCCTGGACCCGGAATCAGGTGATGCCCGGCGTCAGGGGCACGCGCCCGGCTGGGACCAATGGGAAAACCGTGACGCCCACGATGAGCGCTTTATTGGACTCCCCGCCGACTACTACGGCTATCAGCATGTGGACCTGGTGATCGGGCATGGGGACCGTCCCGGGGGCCATTACGTGCATTGGGCACGGGAGCGGGGCGTTGACCCCGGGACGCTGGGCGGGGCGGAAAACTCCTCCAGGCCATATGTCGGTTGGGAACAGGTATATCAGACGGCGATTCCGGCCGAAGTGCATCCCACCAGCTACATCAGCGAGAAGGCCATAGAGCACCTGAAGGACGCAGCGGGCCAGGACCAACCGTTCTTCATGTTTGTCTCCTTCCCGGACCCCCACCATCCTTTCTCACCTCCAGCGGGCTATTCGGACCTCTACGATCCCGATGCGTTGCCGCTGCCTCTCGGGTTCGAACAAGACCATTCAGCATCGCCCCCGCATGTCCGGGCCATGATCGAACATCGTGGCGAGCCGAACCCCGACCCGACCATGACCTGGGCGGCCACCGAGGAACAATACAGGTACGCGGCGGCAGCCCAATACGGCTTGATCACCATGATGGATGAACACATAGGCCGCATACTGGACGAATTGGCCAGGCAGGGCCTGGCTGAAGACACCATCGTGGTCTTTACCAGCGACCATGGAGACCTTTTTGGCGACCACGGCCTGATGCTCAAGCACTTTGTCCACTACCGTGCCGTGACGAATGTTCCGTTGATACTGCATGTTCCCGGTGGTTCACCGTGCCGCACCGATGCGCTGGTTTCCAGCGCCGACCTGGCACCCACCTTGCTCGAACTCACGGGATCCGAAGGCTACCGGGGTATCCAAGGTCGCTCGCTTGTGCCGGTACTCCGGGGGATCGCGGGGCATCACAGGGACGCTGTATTGGTGGAGGAAGAACAGCCGTTCGGCCTCGATGGACTCCCCGGTCCAGTCAGGATAAGGACCGTCATCACTGCCGAGGGCCGGTTGACGCGCTATTTCGGGACGGAAACCTGTGAACTCTACGATCACCGCAGCGATCCCGGAGAGCTCCATAACCGTGCGGGTGATCCTGCTTTTACAGGATTGGAGGACCGCCTCACGCGGGCAATGCTGGAGGAGATGGCCGCGCTGGCCGACCAAGGAACAGCGCCGACGGCGGCCGCGTAGGACACGAGGCCGGCATCCTGCCGTTCCGTCACTGGAACCGCTAAACCTCGTTGCGGTACCCCGTGGGGGAGTTCCCGAACGCTGCCCTGAAGATTCTGCTGAAGTGGGCGGCGTCGGTGAACCCCCACCGTGCCGCGATCGCCGTCACTGGTCGGTCAGCCAGGACGGGATCCCGGAGGTCGCGGCGGCATCGTTCCAGTCGCCGTTGCCGGATGGAGGAGGCCACCGTTGTTCCGATTTCCTGGAAGAGATCGTGGAGGTGCCGCGTGGAGATGTAGTGGGCTGAAGCGATGGTTCCCGGGGAGAGCCCGGGGTCGCCAAGGTTGGCCTCTATGTAGTCGTGGATCCGCCCCAGCAGCAGCAGGTGCGGGTCGCGTCCAGTGTCGATGAGCTGGTCCAGTTCGCCATTGAAGAGCGTGGTGACAAGGTCCAATGCGTTATGGACCAGCCTGAGCCCGTTGGTCCCGGAGAGCGCTTCGAGGTTGTCAGCGAGCTTCACCAGGAAGGGGCTGATGAGCTCGCCCAGGCCTTCGTCTCCCGGAATCCGCAGTGCCGTCACGTGCCCCATGGCCTCGGCGGGCAAGTCGAGCAGAACGTGGGGGAACATCAGCACCAAGGTGCGGAAGTCGTCGTCGAACGTGAGTTGGTAGGGACGGGAGGTGTCATAGATGGAGAGGTCGCCGGGCCGAAGCACCGCTTCGCGTTCATCCTGGACCAAGCGTCCGGAACCGCTGAGCTGGATGCTGAGCTTGAAAAAGCGTCCTGTGGATTTTGCAATCAGCTCCGGTGTGCGGAGGACGGTGTGGGGGCCGGCCTTGATCTCCACGACTGAAATTTGTCCCAGCACCCGTGCCCGCATGGTTCCGTGGAATGTTGAATCGCGGGGCCCCGTTGCCAGCAGTGGCACGAAGGAGGTGGAGATGGCCCGACTCCATTCCTGAAAGGACTCCGCCACGATTGTTTCCACGGTTGTGGGGCCTGTATCAGCCGCGACAGTCATTAAACTCCCTTTCAATGGCCCGCGCCGCCTCATGTCTTTCGACTTATTTGTCGACCAGTGGGCCATCGGAGAGGACGTGAGCTTGCCCACGATTCTACACCGGGCCTCCGTGCCGCGACGTGCGTGCGTCCACCGACAAACACCCTGCCGTGTGAGACAAGTCACTCGGTGCTTCCGCGGTGGAAGATTGCGGAATGACCGACACCGTGCCGCGCACATCTCCCGCGGCACCGAGGCAGGAGCACACTATGAGCGTGGACAACCCAGTTAAGGGCAGGACCGCCGGGCCCGCAAACACCAAGAGGCTTCTTGGGGTACCGGCTGTGACTTTCATGATTATCGCGGCCTCGGCGCCGCTGACCGTGCTGGCGGGCGGAGTGACTACGACGTTCGCTGTCACTGGAGTGATGGGTGTGCCCCTGTCCTTCCTGCTGTTGGGCGGGATCCTGGCGCTGTTCGCTGTGGGATATGCCGGCATGAGCCGCTATGTCACCAACGCAGGAGCTTTCTACGCCTACATAGCGCAAGGCATTTCCAGGCCGGCTGGAGTTGGCGCTTCCCTTGTGGCCCTGATGGCCTACAACCTGATGCAGGTTGGCATTTACGGCTTGTTCGGTTTCACGGTGTCCTCGCTCCTGTCGGCGCGGCTCGGCGTCACTGTTCCGTGGTGGATCCCCGTCCTGGCATGCATCGCCATCGTCGGGTGGCTGGGCGTGAACCGGGTGGACCTGTCTGCCAAGGTACTGGGCGTCCTGGTCGCCCTCGAGTTCCTGGTCGTCATCGTTTACGACGTCATCAGCCTGGCTGTCGCTCCCGAGGGGGTCAGTGCTGTGGCCTTCAGCCCGGAGAGCTTGTTCGTGCCGGGAATCGGTGCCGTACTCTCCTTTGGCATCGCTGCCTTCATGGGCTTCGAGTCCGCAGCCATCTACGGCGAGGAATCAAAGGATCCCCAGCGAACGGTCGCACGGGCAACGTTCGCTGCCGTGGGGATCATCGCCGTGTTCTATGCGGTTTCCGCATGGGCCATGACCGTGGGCGCAGGGCCCTCGGCGGTCATTGATTCAGCGGCCGCAAACGGCCCGGACATGATGTTCGCATTCCTTGGCGCCAACGGCGGAGTGCTGCTCAGCGACATCGCGCAGGTCCTTTTCGTCACCAGCCTCTTTGCTGCACTCGTCAGCTTCCACAACGCGGTGGCACGGTACTTCTTCTCGCTGGGCCGCGAGCGGGTCCTGCCCCCGGTGCTTGCCAAGGTCAGGCGGGGGAGCGGTGCGCCCTTCGCCGGTTCCCTCGCGCAGACGGTGATTGCCGTCGTCGTGACCGTTGCCTTCGCCATTGCCGGGGCGGGTTCCGAACTCGGCGAGCTGTACCCCGTACTGACGATGTTCACCTGGATGACCAACAGTGGTGCCATGGGCCTGGTCTTGCTGATGACGGTGGTATCGGTGGCTGTCATCGGCTTCTTCCGCCGAAACAAGCACGGGGCCAGCCTCTGGGTCAGGGTCATTGCACCTGTCCTGGGATTCGTCCTCCTGGCAATTGTCTTCGTGCTCATCCTGGCCAACTTCAATGTCCTGCTTGGACAAACTGAATCCACCGCCGCATCGTTCGTTCTCCCTGCACTGGTGCTGCTGCCCGGAGTGGTGGGGGTCGTCTGGGGTTTGCGGCTTCGGCGCTCGCAGCCGGCCCTGTACGCACGGATCGGCCACGGCTCGGAAGACTGAGCCCCCAGGAAAAAGGCTGCCCCCCGGGGGGGCGCGGCCCGGCGCGCCCGGGGGGCCGGGGGGGGGGGGGGGGGGGGGGGGGGGGGGGCGGGGGGGCCGGGGGGGGGGGGGGGGGGGGGGGGGGGCGCGGGGGCGGGCGGGGGAGGGGGGTGGGGCCGGCACGCCCCGGGGGGGGCGGGGCGGGGGGGGGGGG
>NZ_JAJOHP010000034.1:0-53182 GCF_021109375.1 Arthrobacter sp. AK01 | reverse complement strand
GGGCTGGGTGCTCGCCGCCGCCCCCCCACCCGGCGGCGCGCGCCCCCCGGCGCCGGCGGCCCGCCCGCCCCCCCCCCCCCCCCCCCCCCCCCCCCCCCCACTTCACTGTGTGGGTAGGGCTAGGCGTCGCGCAGCGGTTCGTGGGCGCGGTCCTTGACCGTGCTGACCGCGATGAGCGTGCCGAGCGCGGTAATGACTGCGTAGAAGGCCGGCATGTAGATGTTGCCGGTGCTGCCGATCAGCCAGGTCATCAGCAGCGGTGCCGTGCCGCCAAAGAGGGCCGAAGAGATGTTGTAGCCGAGGCCGTAAGCGGAGTAGCGGACACGGGTGGGGAACAGTTCGACGATCAGGATGTGGATGACGGCGGTGTGGCCGGCGAAGACGATGGCCATGATGCAGGCACCGAGGATGGCCAGGCCCATCTCGCCGGTGGCAATCAGGGCGTAGGACGGGATTCCAAGGACTGCCATGGCGATGGCCGAGCCGGCGATGACCTTCTTGCGACCGACGCGGTCGGACAGGGCTCCCATGAACGGGATGGCGATGCAGATGACAACCAGGCTGCAGGCGGTGACCAGGAGGGCTTCACCGATGGTGAAGTTCAGTTGCTTGCCCTTGAGGAACGTGGGCATGTAGGAGAACAGGACGTAGTAGCCGGAGCCATTCATCAGCGGGATGAAGAGGGCCAGGAGCATTGCGCGGCGGTGCTCCTTGGACTGGAAGGCTTCCTTGAGCGGGTTCTTGGAGAGACCGCCCTCTTCCTTCAGCTTCTCGAAGTTGGGGGTGTCGCTGATGGCCTTGCGGATGTACCAGCCGATGATGCCCATGGGGATGGCGACCAGGAACGGGATGCGCCATGCGAACGAACCGAACCCTCCGCCGTCGATGGCTGCCTGGGTGAGCCAGGGAGACATGGAGAAGGCCACCAAAGTGCCGGTAAGCAGAGCTGCGAAGGAGGCGATCTGTGCGTAGGAGGTGATGATGCCGCGCTTGCCCTCAGGGGCGTGCTCAGCGAGGAAGGTCATGGCGCCGGCAGCCTCGCCACCAACGGAGAAGCCTTGCAGGAGGCGCAGGAGGACCAAGAGGATGGGCGCCGCGACGCCGATGGCCGCATAGGGAGGCAGCAGGCCGATACCGGCAGTGGCCACACTGATCAGGAGGATGACAAAGACGAGAAGCTTTTGCCTGCCGATCCGGTCTCCAAGGTACCCACACACCACAGCGCCAAGCGGGCGGACGAAGAACGACACCGCGTAACCGGCGAACACGAAGAGCAGGGCGTTGTCCGGGTTGCCCGGCGCGAGAAAGACGAGGGCCAGTGTTCCCGCCATGAAGGCGAAAATGCCGTTGTCGTACAGTTCCACGAAGATGCCAACACAACCTGCGGTGACAACCTTGCGGGTTTGGCGGCTGGTGAGCCGCTCATGCTGCACTGGCGCAGCGTTGGTGCTTGCGGTCATGACTTTTCCTTACTGGGATGAGCGTAGCAACGCCTACTGGTCTGACGACAGGGTTATTAGCTGCATGCCGCAACTGGTAGGTCCTGCCACTGGGGACGGCATCCGATGCCGAGGAGTCCGAAGACGGTGTTGACGGATTCGCGGAGGGTTTCAAGTTGGGCCCGCGAGCGCCTGTGGGTGGCAGTTGCTTCTGCCACTGTGGTTTTCCGAAAACGGACTTTGTCCCCTGGCCTCGCTTGGGCCAGGACATCCAGTCCGGTGCTGGTAACTACTGCGAGTACGGGATACCCGGCGGTGACGCCGCGGCCCCGGTGCAGTACCAGCAGCTCTTCCCTTGAAGGAACCTCGACGGCGCCCACTGGCACTCCGCGGGAAAGGACTTCGCCGCTTGAGGTTCTTTCCGGAAGTTCCCCGCCGAGCCGCAAACCGATGTGGTTGCTGCGGCCACTGACGGCGTATTCCGAGGTAAAGAGCAACTCGCCGGATTCACCAAACTCGGCGACGTCCGGCCCGTCGGTCACGTCGACCAACAAGTCTGAGTCCATGCGGGGCCGTTCAAGGCCCAGCCGGAAGAGCGGAAGATCAAAATACGGCTGACGAACGGGGCCAACACTCTTGCGGGCCAGGAGGCTGGTCCCTTCTTTGAGCTGAAGCCCGAAGCCCACCACGGTGTCCGGGGCGACGCTGCCCAGCAGTGTTTCTGCCTCGATCGAGCCGTGGACGGCCAGGTACGCGCGGAGGCCGTGGTGGATCCCCCGGATGGACACTGTTTCACCTGCACGGACCGAGACGGGTTCCCACTGGGTGGAGGGGCGCCCACCAATAGTGAGCGTGAGCGGAGCACCAGTGACGGCGATCAGGATGTCGGTGGTGGCCTTCATCCGGAAGTCGAGGGCGGTGATCTCTACCAAGGGATGGTTGTCCAGGTTGCCGGCCAGGATGTTGGCGGCACGGGCCGAGTACTGGTCCAGGGCACCGTTGACGGGAAGTCCGAAACGGGGGCCGCGGGTCCTTCCAAGGTCCGTGACAACCGAATTGCCGGGCTGCTGGATCAGGATTTCGCCGCTCATGGCAGGGGCTCCAGTTCCATGCCCACGAAGTCGCTGAAGTCCTCGGAGCGGATCTGCCGGAACCGCAGGATGTCGCCCGGCTTGTAAGGGACCAACGGTTCACGACGGATGTTCAGGACTGACAGCGGGGTCTGTCCAATGACGCACCAGCCTCCGGGGGCCACCGCCGGAGCGATGACAGCTTGTCGCCCGGCTACGGCCACTGCACCAGCGGGAACGCTGAGCCGTGGGTCCTTGAGGCGCGGCACCGGTTTGGGGAACGCGGGGCCATCCATCATGGGCGAGCCTGCGGGCGCGCCCAGGCAACGAACGGTGTAGGTCTTTTCAGTGTGGAGGCGGATGACTTCGTCCGCAGCAATCCCTTGGTACTGCGCAACGCGCTCCAGGTCCGGACCGTACTCGCCGCCATAGGCCACGGGAACGTCGAACTCGCGGGGTGCGTTGGCTGTCTCGCCGGAATGGGCGATTTCCAGGAGACCGAGTTTGACGAAGGCGCGCACCTGGCGTGCCGAAACGAGGATCGGATCGAATTCAACCAGCACGGAGTCATAGGTAGGAACTGCTCCGTGCAGGCCTTCAGCGCCGCAGCTTTCCAGCCAGTCGGCCAGTCCGTGCACGGTCAGCCAGTTCTGTTCGCCCGCTTCGGAGATAGCAACCACACGCAGTGCGGAGTCTCCGGATTCGTAGATCTCGGTGGGAGCCGCTGTGAGCACGGGCATCTCAGGCCGCCTTCCTCTTGGCGTCCATGACCTCCGTGAGGGGGGAGATGGTGACGCCGGCGGAGATGAGTGCGGAACGGATCCGGCGGGCCAGTTCCACGGCGCCGGGGTTGTCCCCGTGCAGGAGGAGGGTGTCGACGTCGATGTCCAGGTCCACACCGTTGGCGCAGCGGATCTTGCCCTCAACCACCATGCGGAGCGTGCGCTCAACAATCTCCGTGGGATCGTGCAGCACAGCACCTGGCTGGCTGCGGGGAACCAGCGTGCCGTCTTCCTGGTAGGCACGGTCCACGATGCCGACGATTGCGACGTCGAGCCCGGCGTTGCGTGACGCTGCAGCCAGTTCGCCTTCCTGGGCCACCACGATGAGCTCGTTGTCCACGCGGGCCGCAGCGTCAGCCACAGCCTGGGCGTAGTCGGCGCGGACAGCGACGAGGTTGCCGAGCCGGCCGTGTGGAGCGATGTGCGTGACCTTGGTGCCGTGGAAAGACGCGAAGCCGTTGAGGGCACCCAGTTGGTACAGGACATCGTTCTGAACCTCGCTGGCAGAAAGTCCCATGTCACGCCGACCAAACCCACGCAGGTCCGGGAAGCTCGGGTGAGCCCCGATGCCTACTCCGCGGCGAACGCATGCGGCAACAGTGGCGGCCATGATGTCGGGGTCACCGGCATGGAACCCGCATGCGATATTGGCACTTGTTACGATCTCCAGGAGTTCGGAGTCGTCGCCAATGGTGTAGGCGCCAAATCCCTCTCCAAGATCCGCTACAAGATCAATTGTCGGGTTCACGTGGTTCTCTTTCCGTGGGTTTTTTCATTGGAATTTAATTCCGAGGAAACGGCAGGCGCTCCTGGAATCCCAAAGCGTCGCCTGAAGTTCTTTCCAAAAGTCTCGCATCGGTCAACCACGTTGCACAAAGACCTAATAGCTATCCCGTGATAGCTCTCCGTTATGACCTGCACCACCCTGTACTGTGTCTTGGGTCCCACAGGCGCCCGGATAGAATTTCCCTAACGCATGCCACCCGGGGACGTGGCCCTCCAGGAAGGCAGACCGATGGATACGCGCAAGCTCTCATACTTCGTGCAGATCGTTGATTCAGGCAGCATCACCAAAGCCGCGGCCGCGCTCCACGTGGCCCAGCCGGCCTTGAGCCAGCAGGTATCAGCACTGGAGAACGACCTCAAGCAGCGCCTGCTGATCCGTAGCAAACAAGGCGTGGAACCCACCGCTGCCGGGCACACGCTCTACCGCCACGCACAGTCGATCCTGCGGCTGGTGGAACAGGCCAGGCAAGACGTCGCATCCTCGGGGGCCGCACCCTCCGGCCGCGTCTCCATAGCGATCGCGCCTTACAGCATGGCCTCCAGCCTGACACCCCAGATCATCAGCGAAGTTGGCCGGCGCTACCCGGACATCGTGGTCCATCTGACGGAGATCTTCGGCGGCGTATTGAGCGAGGCCATCAAGAACGGCCGCCTGGACATGGCACTGATCTACGAGCCCGGGAAGATCCGTGGGGTTCAGTTCACCACCATGATCGTGGAAGACCTCCACTTGGTGGTGCACCCTGATGTGGACATCGACCACGGCAGGGACACCATCACCCTTGCCGAAGCCAGCACCGTGGGGCTGTTCCTCCCGGAAAAGAACCACACCCTGCGCCAGCTCATCGAGAAGGGTTTGGCTGATCAGGACCTGCCGTTGAAACTGGTGGGCGAAGTGGAATCCGTCCCCTCCCTCACCCGGCTCATCCGCGCCAACCTCGGCGGCACGGTGTTGCCCAAGTCGGCCGCGGATGCGCTCTTCCCGGACCAGGACTTCAAGGTGCTGCGGATCGTGGAACCCGGACTGCAGAGCAAAATCGCCCTCTGCACCCCGGACCACGAGCCACTGTCCGAGGCTGCCTCTGCCGTGCTGCTGGTGGTCAAGGAGATGCTGCATCAACAATTGATCAACAAGTATGGGACCGACCCCGTGCAACTCCCGGCCCATCCATAACAAAGCCTTATCCGGACAGACGGCTTTGGTCTTATTCAAGACCGTATTAATTTCCTAATATCGAATTAACAAACAATTCGAAACCAGCTCACGGATTCCGCGGGCAAGTTCAAAGGAAACAACGGTGAAAAAGATCAGCACAGCCGGATGGGTATCAAATCCAACCCGCGGAACGGTCAGCGCACGGACCGGATTCCATTGCCCCCGGAATGGTTTTTGGCGTCCGCTCGGAGGGATCGGCGAGCCGCTGTTCGTCTTTGAAGGCAGCCTGATGCCCACGCACGCCGGCAACAGCATCGAATGGCATTTGGTGGACACACGGCCCGGGCACTCCGGACTGGACTGAGCCAGCCCCCGCGACCCGGCCACCCGTCGTCGAACGTCAAGCAGAGCTGCAGCATCCTAAGGCGCCATGCCCCCCGTAGAGACCTAAGAGTCCTAGTGACCCAGGAGTCCTAGTGACCCAGGAGTCCGGGCAAGGCGCCTTTCCCATGCCCAAAAACATGCTGGGAGGCACGCCGAAAGGGCCGGCCCCGCGCCCTTCAAGACGCGGAGCCGGCATTGGCGCAAGAGCCTAGTCTTCGACCAGGAGGCCCTTCTCCTTGAGCTTGTCGGTGAGGCCGCACAGCTCGATGGTGTTGCCACCGTCGTGGTAGAGCTTGATGAGTTCGCGCTCGTGGTCGTCGCGGGCCTGGGACAGTGCGATGACTTCCTCCGCCTCCTCGCGGCGGACAACCACCACGCCGTCAGCGTCACCACGAAGGATGTCGCCGGGATAAATGATTTCGTCGCCGAAGACGATCGGGTGGTTGATGGGGCCGAGGGTTTCCTTGACAGTGCCCTTGATGCTGACGCTGCCGGAGAAGACGGGCAGGCCGAGTTCAATCAGGTCCTGGGTATCGCGCACGCCGGAATCAGTGACCATCGCGGCGATGCCCTTGGCCTTCATGGCGTTGCCCAGGACGTCACCGAACGTGCCGGCTTCCGCCATTTCCTGGGCGCCGACCAGCACCACGTCGCCGGCCTGTGCGTAGTGGATGGCGACCTGGAGCATGAGGTTGTCCTGGGGTGCGCAGGCGACCGTGACGGCGGGACCGCAGAAGGACATGGAACGGTCGATCGGCTTGATCCTGGAACTCAAGGCGCCACGGCGGCCCTGTGCTTCGTGGATCGTGGCGGAGGAAAAGGCCGCGAGGCGGCTGACGACGTCCGCATCGGGGCGCTCGAATTTGGTCTTGACGTGGATCATGGTCTGAATCTTTCTAGTTGAGGGCGTTGACGGCATCGCGGATGGAGTCCACGCCGGCGTTGATGGTCTCCAGCGAGGTGGCGAAGGAGATCCGGAAGTACGGGCCCAGGCCGTAGGCCGAGCCTTGGATGACGGCCACGCGTGCGGCGTCCAACAGGTAGAGCGTGAAGTCCTGGTCGTTCTCGATGACCTTGCCGTCGGGCGTAGCCTTGCCGATTACCCCTCCGCAGTTCACGTAGGCATAGAAGGCGCCTTCAGCCGGCGCGACGGACAGGCCGTTGATGGCGTTGAGACCCTCGACGGCGGTATCCCGGCGCTTGCGGTACACCTCCACGCTGTCGCGGACGAACGACTGATCACCGTTCAGCGCCGCCACTGCGGCGGCCTGGCTGATGGACGACGGACACGATGACGTCTGGGATTGCAGCTTGTTCATGGCCGCAATCAGGGGAGCCGGTCCCACGCCGTAGCCGAGCCGCCAGCCGGTCATGGCATAGGCCTTGGAGACGCCGTTGACCAGCAGGATGCGGTCCTTGAGCGCCGGCACCGCCGTGACCAGGCTGGTCACGCGGCCGTCGCCGAAGTGGATTTCGTCGTAAATCTCGTCAGTGAGGATGAAGACTTGCGGGTGCTGCTCAAGGACCGCACCGAGTGCCTGCAGTTCCTCGCGGGTGTACACGGCGCCGGTGGGGTTGGACGGCGCGTTGAGGATGAGCCACTTGGTGTTGGGGGTGATGGCCTTTGCAAGGGCATCCGGGGTGAGCTTGAAGCCCGTATCTTCGCCGCAGGCAATGATCACAGGAGTGCCGTCGTTGGCGAGAACCATGTCCGGGTAGGAAACCCAGTACGGCGCGGGGACGATCACTTCATCGCCCGCATTAAGGGATGCCATCAGGGCAACGTACAGGACCTGCTTGGCTCCGCCGCCGATGGTCAGCTGGTTGCGCCCATAATGGTGGCCGGTGTGGCCCTCGATTTTGCGCAGGATGGCGGTCTGCAGCTCCGGCGTGCCAGTCACCGACGTGTACTTGGTCTCGCCGTTGTTGATCGCCTCGATGGCGGCGGCTTTGATGTGGTCCGGGGTATCAAAGTCCGGCTCGCCGACGGTCATGTCGATAATCGGGATGCCTTCGGCTTTGAGTTCGCGGACGCGGGCGGCCGCGGCGACGCTCGCTGAGGACTTGATGCGGGTGACCCTCGACGCCGGCAGGTAGTCGGACATGTCTCCTCCAGGAATGTGGGACTCAGGACGCGCGGATTCGCGTATCCCCTTTTTCGAGACTAGGGATCCGTGGGCGCTGTGGATAAGACCTAATGTGCGTGGATCTATAAGGGGGTCTTATGACGTGGATCCCGCTGTGGGGTTTCTGCAGGCATTAGCTGGACAGAATCCGCACAGACGCGCCTTGGGACACTTCTTCCATGCACCTTGCTTATGGGTTCACGCGGTATTGGTATTTCCTTGCACCGGTGAACAGTGCCTAGATTCGAAGGGTCAGAAGCGCTGTTCCGGAACCGAAAGGGAGCCAATGCCGGCCCAAACCAGCTCAGCCCGCGGCGTTTCACTGCAAGGTCGCGCAGCCACCGGACGGTACGCCTACCGGGCGAAGGCAACGCGACCGCAGGCCCCGGACCACGCTGAACGTGCCAAGCTCGCGCAGGCCTTAGGGATCCATCGGCAGGTCCTGTCCCACGCAACGGCCGCCATCCGCACCCTTACTGCTGCCCGAAACGAGCTGATGGCCCAGGCGATTGAGGACGGGCTCACCATCGCCACTGTTTCAGCGGTCACCGGGGAAAACATGAAATCAGTCAGGACCATCGCTTTGGCTTATGACGATCTCCATCCGAGCGGCCTCCCCCGCAGCACGCAGGTGGCTGCGTTGAAGCAGAAAAGCGGGGAACTCAGGACAGCCGAACGGCATCGTGACCAGATCACGGAACGCCGCGGGGCACTGATGGTGATCGCCCTCCGAAACCAGGTCTGCGATGACTTGGAGCTCGCCTCGCTGACCGGACTCACTCCTGACCACATCCGCCGGGCAACGCGGGGAATCGCCCGGCCGGCCTAGTGTCTCCGGCCCTCACCGTTGAACCCGCCGGCCCCGGAAGGTAGAACGGGTAGATGAGCAATGATGTGAATTCCTGGATGGACAAGTACGAACGCGCCTGGACGTCGAATGAGCCCGACGACATCCGGGCGCTCTTCACGGAAGATGCCGTCTACAACGACCGGCCCAACACCTCGAAACCCTGGAACGGCCACGAAGAGATCGTCAAAGGGTGGGCCGACGCCGGTGACCAGCCCGAGGATTGGACCTTCGAGTGGACGCTCCTGGGCAGGGAAGGCGATACTGCCTTCGTCCAAGGCCTCACCACGTATCTGAACGGGGACCCCACCTACGACAATCTGTGGGTGATCCGCTTCGCTGAGGACGGCCGGGCACGCGAGTTCACGGAATGGTACATGGCCCGCAAATAGCTAGCGGGGTTTGTACAGGAGGTTGGGGTGGACCTGGGTCCATCCGTCGTATTTCGACTGGCCGGCATCCACGCCGTCGTTGATGAGCTTCGCTTGTGAATCGTCAAAGTTAGTCAAGGTGACGATGTCCTCACCAGTCGCTACCGCTGCGCACCCCGCCCTCCACCGCCCCGGGAGTCCTACAGGCACCGTAATCAAGCAGGCAGACCCACCAGTGGAACTCTTGGCCGCGAAGTACTCCACATCGTCGTGGGTGGCCAGCAATCGGGCTGACCCCGCTTTGATGTCCGTATCCACACTGATGAGGCTCACGGTCTCCGGAAGCTCGTCCTCGGCCGTCGCTTCCCGCGCCAGGACATCCGGGCCAGTCGGCGACGAACAACCGGCCAGTCCGAGCACGGCAACAACGGACGCTACAGCTACAACACGACGATTCATGGCACTGCCCCCTCAGGCTCTCGTTCCGTCGAGCCTAGCCCACCGTCTACCGCGGACAAGAACAGGTCAGTAGCTTTCGCGCTCAGCCGTTTCAGACACGGGAATGAACGTTGACGCGAACCCTTCCGACGCGCGGGCCAGCACCGCGACATCGGCGCCGACCAGCACAAAGGAGGCACCGGCGTCGAGATAGGCCCGGGCGGTTGCCTCGTTGAAGGCGTTCACGCCGGCCGGTTTCCCAGCCGCTTTCGCGGCTTCAAGGCAATGCTCGACGACGGCCCTCACCATGGGATTTTCCTGCTGTCCCAGCAGGCCCATGGAGGCTGCGAGATCCGAGGGGCCCAGGAAGATGCCATCCACGCCGTCGACGGCCAGGATCTCCTCCACCGCGGATGCTGCGGCTTCGGATTCGATCTGGACGGTGAGGCTGATGGTCTCCGAGGCGGTAGCCAGGTAGTCCGGGACGCGGTTCCAGCGTGCGGAACGGGCCAGTGCGGATCCGACGCCGCGAACACCGTGCGGCGGGTAGCGGACAGCGGCAACCGCAGTTGCGGCGTCAGAGGCCGAGTTCACCATGGGGATCATCAGGTTCTGCACACCGAGGTCCAGGTACTGCTTGATGACCACGGTGTCGTTGACCGGCGGGCGGACCATAGCCTGCACGGGGTAACCGCTGACGGCATGGAGTTGGGCGAGGATCGACTCGAGGCCATTGGGACTGTGCTCGGCGTCGATCAGAACCCAGTCCAAGCCTGAACCGGCGCAGATCTCGGCGACCAGTGGGCTGCCGGAGCAGACCCACATGCCCGCCAGGGGCCGGCCGGCCCCGGAGAGTGCCGAGTAGAAGGTGGGGCTTAGTCGAATTGGCATGTCACCACTCCCAACGGTCCGTAATCCGCGTGCACGGTATCCCCTTTGTACACCCACAGCGGGCGCGTAAACGAGCCCGCCAGGATGATGTCTCCGGCCTTCATCGAGTCCCCATGCGCGGCGATCTTGTTGGCCAGCCAGTGGACACCGTTGGCCGGGTGGTCGAGTACCCCGGCGGCCACTCCGGTCTCCTCCACGGTCTGGTTTTTGTACAGGATGGCGGAGACCCAGCGGAGGTCGACGGCGTCCGGCCGCACCGGACGTCCGCCCACCACCATGGCGCCCATCGCGGCGTTGTCCGAGATGGTGTCCACGATGGTCCGGCCCTCCATCTCGATCCTGGAGTCCAGGATTTCGAGGGCCGGAACCACGTAGTCCGTGGCGTTAAGGACGTCGAAGATGGTGCAGCCTGGCCCCTTGAGGCCGGACTTCAGCACGAAGGCCAACTCCACCTCAACCCGGGGATGCGTGTATTTGTCCCACTGCACCGAACACCCGGTATCCAGGACCATGTCATCGAAAATGGCTCCATAGTCCGGCTCAGTGATTCCCGTAGCGGCCTGCATGGCCTTGGACGTCAGGCCGATCTTGCGCCCCACCAACGTGCGCCCGGCTTCCTCATTCCGCCGACGCCACAACTGCTGCACGGCGTAGGAATCCTCCACCGTCATATCGGGGTAGCGGGCAGTCAACCGAGGAACCGGCGTACGGGAGCGGCCGGCCTCGAGGAGCTCGTCGGCAATGGCTTCGATCGTCTTCGCGTCCAACATGGTCCTAGACCTGCGCCCCGAGCTTGAATCCTTCGGCAGCCTCGCCGGACGCCGCGTCCGGGCGGGTGTAGGAGAAGCCGTCGGCGCCCACGGTGACGGCCATTTCGGATTTGTCCTCGCGTTCGATGATGGGCTGTGGGTTGCCGTCGAGGTCCAGGACCAGGGAGGCCTCGGTGTACCAGGACGGGACCACGGGGTTGCCCCACCAGTCGCGGCGCTGGTTGTCGTGGACGTCCCAGGTGACGGTGGGGTTGTCGGGGTCGCCGGTGTAGTAGTCCTGGGTGTAGATCTCCACGCGGTGGCCGTCCGGGTCCAGGATGTAGAGGTAGAACGCGTTGGACACGCCGTGGCGTCCGGGGCCGCGTTCGATGCGGTCGGAGATGCGCAGGGCGCCCATCTTGTCGCAGATCTGGATGATGTTGTGCTTCTCGTGCGTGGAGAACGCGATGTGGTGCAGGCAGGGTCCGTTGCCGCCGGTCAGGGCGGTGTCGTGCACGGTCTGCTTGCGGTGCATCCACGCGGCGTAAGTGACGCCGTCGGAATCCTTGATGTCCTCTGAGACGCGGAAGCCGAGGTCCTCCAGGTACTTGCGGCCGCGCGGGACGTCCGGGGTGACCTGGTTGAAGTGGTCCAGGCGGACCAGTTCGCCGGCGGAGTAGAGGTCGTAGCGCTGGGTGAGGCGTTCGACGTGCTCTACGTCGTAGAAGAACTCGTACGGGAAGCCCAACGGATCTTCCACGCGGACGGAGTCGCCCACGCCCTTGGTGAAGCCTTCCTTGCGGCGCTCCACCCGGCAACCCAGCTCGCGGTAGTACGCCTCGGCGGCGTCCACCTCGGCCGGGGACTTCACGCGGTATGCGAATGCTGCTGCTGCGGCCACCGGGCCCTTGCGGAGCACCAGGTTGTGGTGGATGAACTCCTCGAAGGAGCGCAGGTAGATGGTGTTCTCGTCTTCCTCGGTGACGTGCAGGCCGAGGAGGTCCACGTAGAACGCGCGGGATTTGGCGAGGTCCGTGACCACGAGTTCCAGGTAGGCGCAGCGGACGATATCCGGTGCCGGGACCGTGGGCGTGGGGATGGGGCCGGTGAAGTTGCTCATGGGATTCTCTCTTCGTTGAAAGGGGTCATTTGGATGGAGTTTTTGTACAGGTACGGCCCTTTAGAACGGGTTTTAGGGGCGTTATCTGTACAAAAACTCCGAGTTTAGGCGCCGAATTTGGGGGTATGAACGGATCCGAGCGTGATGTGCACGGCCTGCTGGTCGGTGTAGAAATCGATGGAGCGGTAGCCACCCTCATGGCCCAGGCCGGAAGCTTTCACGCCACCGAACGGGGTCCGGAGGTCGCGGACGTTGTGGCTGTTGAGCCACACCATGCCGGCCTCCACGTTTTGGGAGAAGTTGTGGGCCCGCGTCAGGTTCTGGGTCCAGATGTAGGCCGCCAGGCCGTACTTGGTGTTGTTCGCCAAGGCGAGGGCTTCGTCGTCGTTCTCGAAGGGCGTGATGGCCACGACGGGACCGAAGATTTCCTCCTGGAAAATCCGCGCGTCAGGCGCGACGTCGGCAAACACCGTGGGTGCGATGTAGTTGCCTTCGGGCAGGTGGTCGGGTCGGCCGCCGCCGGCCAGGAGCCGACCTTCAGACTTGCCGATCTCCACGTAGGACGCCACCTTGTTGTAGTGCTCCGGGTGAACCAAGGCACCAACCTGGGTCTTGGGATCGTGGGGATCGCCCACCACGATGTTCTTAGCCCGGGCGGCGTACTTTTCACAGAATTCGTCGTAGATGGCCCGCTCCACCAGGATGCGGGAACCGGCCGTGCAGCGTTCGCCGTTGAGGGAGAAGACCCCGAACAATGCCGAATCGATCGCGGCATCCAGGTCGGCGTCAGCGAACACGACGCACGGGGACTTGCCGCCGAGCTCCATAGACAGGCCCTTGAGGTTGGCTGCGGCGTTGCGGAAGATGGTCTGGCCCGTGGTGGTCTCGCCGGTGAAGGAGATCAACGGTACGTCAGGGTGCTTCACCAGGGCATCGCCGGCTTCTTCGCCCAGGCCGTTGACCAGGTTGAATACACCGTCGGGCAGGCCGGCGTCCTTGAAGATCTGCGCCCACAGGGACGCGGACAAGGGGGTGAACTCAGCAGGCTTGAGCACCACAGTGTTGCCCGTTGCCAAGGCCGGGGCGAGCTTCCAGGACTCCAGCATGAACGGGGTGTTCCACGGGGTGATGAGGCCTGCGACGCCGATCGGCTTCCGGTTCACGTAGTTGATCTGCGAGCCCGGGACCTTCATGGCGTCGTCGAACTGGGCCACGATCAGGTCCGCGAAGAAGCGGAAGTTCTCGGCTGCTCGGAGCGCCTGGCCCTTGGCCTGGGTGATCGGCAGGCCGGTATCGAACGTTTCGAGTTCGGCGAGGCGGGCTTCCTGGGCCTCCACGGCGTCAGCGATCTTGTTCAGCACACGGGCACGTTCGCGCGGCTTCATCTTCGGCCACGGGCCATTGACGAAGGCTTCGCGTGCCGCGGCGACAGCGAGGTCAATGTCTTCCTTCTGGCCTGCAGCCGCGGTGGCGTAGTTGCCGTTGGACACCGGATCCAGGACATCGAAGGTCTTGCCGGACACGGAGTCAACGAACTCGCCATTGATGAAGTGCTGGATGTGGGACGGCAGGTTCTCGGGAATGTAATGCTTGGCGGTCTCTACAGAGGTCGTCATCGTTGAAGTCCTAACTGGTGATCAGTGTGGCGGTTTACTGTTTGGCTTGCGCCAAGTACGCGTCCAGGGTGGCGGCGCGGTGCTGGCGGGCTGCTTTTTCAATGGTGTCGGCGTCGGCCGCACTCTCAATGAGCTGCAGCAGCGCCTCGTGTTCGCGCACCGATTCCTGCGCGCGGCCGGGGACAAATCTGAAGGTTGAGGAGCGAAGCGAGGCCAGCCTGTTCCAGCCCCTGTGGACGAGGTCAAGAATGTGAGGGTTGGGGCAGTGCTCAAACAGGACACTGTGGAAGTCCTGGTTCAAGGCCGTGAAGCGGACGGGGTCGAAGTGCTCCAGGCATTCGCGCATCTCCTCGTTCACCGCACGCGCCCGGGCAATGGAAACCGGATCAATCAGCGGAGCGGACAACGCCGTGGCCGCACCCTCCACGATGCTCAACGTCTGCATCGTGTACAGGTACTCCGTGGGGTCGATCCCGGACACCGTGGCGCCCACGTTCCGTTCGAACTTCACCAGCCCCTCGGCCTCCAGCCGACGGATCGCTTCCCGCACGGGAACCACGCTGAAGCCCAAATCCTCGGCAATTTTCGCGAGCACCAGCCGGTAACCCGGCGTGTACGTCCCTTCAATAATTCGAGCCTTCACGGCGGCATACGCCTGCTGTGACTTGCTTTGGGAGGCACTTTCGACGGCGGTACTTCCGACGGCGGTTTCAGTCACTGTGGGCTCCTTCCCCGGTTTGCCGGCGAGCGGACCATTCCGCGTACCGTGCCTGCCATTCCGCGTTCATGGGGTAGAGCCCATCCACGCTGTTGCCTTCCTGGACCATCTGGAAGATGAACGTCTCTTCCTTTTCCTGGGCGATGCAGTCATCCACCAGTTCCTCGGCGATGGCCGGCGGGATCACCAGGATGCCGTCGGAGTCGGCCACGATGATGTCGCCGGGCTGCACGGTCGCTCCGCCGCAGGCGATGGTGATGTCCGTGTCCCACGGAATGTGCCTGCGTCCCAGCACTGCCGGGTGCGGGTTTGCGAAGTAGGTGGGCATCTCCAGCTCGGCCACCGCCGAGTAGTCGCGGACGCCGCCGTCGGTGATGATCGCAGCAGCTCCCCGAACCTGGGCACGCAGTGCCAGGATGTCCCCCACAGTGCCAGTGCCCTTCTCGCCGCGGGCTTCCATGACCAGGATTTCGCCGTCGTTCACGGAATCGATCGCGCGCTTCTGGGCATTGAATCCGCCGCCATGGGTCTTGAAGAGATCCTCGCGGTTGGGCACATAACGCAGGGTCCTGGCCAGGCCCACCACCTTGCGGTCCGGGCGGGTGGCCTGCAGGCCGTCGATGCTCACGTTGTTCAGCCCGCGCTTGCGGAGCTGGGAAGAAAGGGTTGCCGTGGCGACGCTTTCCAGCTTCGCCTTCAGTTCCGGAGTCAGGACACTTGCGGCAGCGGCCGGTTCAGAAGGCAGTCCTGCCGCTTCCCTCGATCCGTACGCCTCTTCCCGCTGGGTGTCATCGGTCTGGGGCCGGGCACCAAAGTCCGCGAACGGCGTCGTACCTTCCGTGACTTTGGTGGCGAGGCGTCCGCTGCTGAAATCACCGCCGGTGACCTCAATTTCGACGACGTCACCCGGCTTGGCGACCGACGCACCGGCGGGGGTGCCGGTGAGGATGATGTCGCCCTCTTCGAGCGTGAGCAGTTGCGAGAGGTCGGCGACGAGCTGCGCGAACGGGAAGAGCAGATCCTCGGTGGTGTCGTCCTGGACGAGGTCCCCGTTGTGCCAGGTGCGGATCCGCAACTGGGTGGGATCGACAGCGTCGGCCGGGATGAGCGCGGGTCCAACGGGGGTGAAGCCGTCGCCGCCTTTGGACCTGACGTTGGAGCCCTTGTCTGCGTAGCGGAGGTCGTAGACGCCGAGGTCGTTGGACGCAGTGACCCATTCGACGTGGCTCCATGCATCGTCAAGGCCAACGCGGCGGGCGGACTTGCCGATGACCAAGGCGATTTCGCCTTCGTAGCCCAGCAGTTCACAACCCGCGGGACGCTCAACGGCGCCGGGAGAATCAGCGGAGCCGAGCGCCAGAGACGAGGACGGCTTCAGGAAGTACGACGGCTGCTCAGGAGTACGCCCGCGCTGTGCCGCACGGCTGGGGTAGTTGATGTGGACCGCAATAACCTTGCGCGTCCGGGCCAGCATGTCCTGGCTCAGTTCCTGGGTCCGGAACTCCAGTGTCACAGCGCCTCCTCTTCGTCGAGCTGCATCAGGTACGAAATCGTATACGATAACTATGACCCGCGATCAGCGTCCCGTCAACCCCCTCCCGGAACCCACCTGAGTCGCAACAGAACGCGTTTTGAGCGCTCATAACACCCTCTGCTGCGACCTACTTGGGGGATGCTGGTAGTGGGAAAGGGAGGTCCACGGTGGAGAAGAACGAGCCCGAGCTGCTGAGGTTTGCCAGCGGAGCAGACTGGGAGGGCTGGCTGGCTGTACACCACGACACTGAAGCCGAAGCCTGGCTGATAATCGGCAAGAAGAACTCAGGCGCCGGACTCATCAGCATCGAAGACGCCCTGGACGGCGCACTCTGCTTCGGTTGGATCGACGGCCAACGCCGCGGAAACGACGAGAAAACCTTCCTGCAGCGATACTCGCGTCGCCGGGCCCGCAGCTCGTGGTCCCAAGTCAACGTGGGAAAAGTGGAGGCCCTGATCCAGGCTGGACGCATGCAGCCGGCGGGCTTCGCCGAGATAGACGCCGCCAAGGCTGACGGGCGCTGGGAAGCAGCGTACGTTTCGCAAGCCAACGCCGAGGTTCCCGAGGACCTGGAGGCCGCGCTCGCAGGAAATCGCGCCGCCAAGCAAGGTTTCGAACGGCTGGGTAAGACCGGGCGCTACCTCATCATCCTGCAGGTACTCAAGGCCCGCACCCCGGAGTCCCGCGGCAAGATCCTGGCGAAGGTTGTGCAAAAGCTGGCCGACGGAGACTAACGGCCCCTACAAACTGTCGATGGGCTCCCGTAGGGTACCCGCATGGACATCATCCTTGTACCCGGTTTCTGGTTGGACGCCTCGTCATGGGAGGAGGTGACTCCCCCGCTGGTGGCCGCAGGACACACGGTTCATCCGCTGACGCTCCCTGGGCTGGAATCCGTCGATGCCTCCCGCGCCGGCATCGGCCTGCGCACACACATAGATGCCGTCGCGGCGAAAGTTGACTCCCTGGACGGCAAAGTCATCCTTGTAGGCCACTCAGGTGGCGGCGCCATCATCCATGGCGTGGCAGATGCCCGCCCAGACCGGGTGGCCCGTGCCATCTATGTGGACAGTGGCCCTCTCGGTGAGGGCGGGGTCATCAATGATGAATTGCCCGACGACGGCGACGACCTCCCGCTGCCGCCGTGGGAAGCGTTCGAGGACGAGGACCTGGTGGACCTCACCGATGACCTGAAGGAAGCTTTCCGCGCACGCGCCATCCCCGAACCCAAGGGCGTTGCCTTTGACCAGCAGCAGTTGAGCGACGTCCGGCGCTACGACGTTCCTGCCACCATCATCGCCTGCCAGTTCCCGTCGTCATTGCTGAAGGAGTGGATGGACGCCGGCCATCCCTTTACCGCCGAGCTCGCAAGGATCCACGACGTGGACTACATCGACCTGCCTACAGGACACTGGCCCCAGTTCACTAAGCCCAAGGAACTGGGAGAGGCAATTTTGACGGCCGCGAACCGCAGCATCTAGCTGGGAACTAGGGACGGGGCGGAGTATTCGTGGCTGGTCCTTCCGGCGCTGCGCCGCCCTCGTCCGTCCAGTCACTTCCGGTGGTGTCATCGAGGGCAGGATCCGACACTACGTCTGACTTGATGGTAGGGACGGTGGTTGCTGCCGGTTCATGCGTGGACGAACCCGTCCGCTGGCCCTCCTTCGGCGAGGTGATTCCAGGGAACATCGCCTCGGCCCTTTCCATCAGCTTTTTGCCGGCCTCATAGAGGTTGTCCAAGACATCCGGCACCGACTCCTGTACAGCTTCGGTGGCCTGGTGTACGTTCTCTTGGACGTCAGGGTTCTTCCAGAGCTTTTCCGTGCCTCCACGTACCCGCCGAAACACCTCCGGCCAGGACTTCGATCCCCATACGTAGCCGACGGCCACTCCAACGGCGAACAATGCTTTCCCTTTCACAGGAATCACTCCTTTCGAGGCGTTATTCCTCGACACTATCCCCGTAGCCTGCGCGCTGTCACCTGCGCATTGATCGCAGGCCGACCAACAAAGATTTGCTGGAATGGGACAAACGCCTAAAATAATGCGCCAAGCGGCGGATAATCGCCGGCGGCCCCCGAACCACGACCCGAGGAGTGAAAACCATGGGACTGGATGACTGGATGATGAATACTGCTGAGGAATCAGTTGGCAGGCCAAGGAGGCCGCCAAGGAAGTCGGAGACTCCCCGTGGATGACCAGCAGCCCCGTAATCCGGCCAGCTCGGGGCTCCATCCAAGGGCAAGTAGATAATCAGGTTACTTGCTACTGGTTCCCGGAGCGGCTAGCGTTGCAGTTGTAGTACTGAGCCCGACCCCCCATCGGCAGGAGTGCTTTACTGGCTGCATTTAACAAATTCATCGGGTTGCATTGGCTTTTCCGTTCCCGTACATCGCGCGGCCTCCAAGGGCCGCATTTCGGCGCCTTAAATGCGGAAAAGGCGCCCGATGAAGTGACCGCTTCAACACGTTCATGGAATTTCCATCGACAAAGAAAGTAGGAGCAAAAATGGGTTTCTTTGGTTTTCTTCTGCTCGGTCTTTTGGCCGGTGCCATCGCAAAGCTTATTCTTCCCGGACGCCAAGGAGGCGGCTGGTTCATAACCCTCTTGCTAGGCGTGGTCGGCGCCTTGCTGGGCGGCTGGATCGGCGGCCTGATCTTCGGCGAGGGACTAACGGAGTTCTTCGCCATCCGAACCTGGCTCCTGGCTATCGGCGGCTCACTCATCGTGCTGCTGGTCTACGGGCTGGTCACCAGCCGCAGGACGCACCATGGCTGATCACCCGAACCGCGACGCCAACGGCGACGAACTCGAAGGCCAGTACTCCGAGGGCGATTACGGCGAAACCGGAGTGTCCCCTGAGACCCTGAAGGACGACGCCGGCGGCGACTACACAGAGGGCGATTACGCCGAGAAGACTGTTCCCTCGGCCGACGCCGAACTCGACGAACACAATACGGAAGAGACCCCTGCGGACCGGCCCTTCTCATCCGAACCTGATGACGAGGCGTCTGGCTCCAGCCGGCCGTAGTACCTGAACGCCGGCTCCTCCACGAGATCCAGGAACCCGGAGTGCTGCGACTGCAGCCTCCGGGTTCTTGCGTTGTCCGGAGCCTGATAATTTCGGGCAAGGATTGTTGGGCCATCACCGCTGTGGCCCGCGTAGCGTCGGTGCAAGGAATGGAGGCGACTGTGCACGAATGGAACAGGGCCGTGGAGCTGATCGAGCATGACCTGACCGCGACCGTGGAGGTGAGCACCCTGGCCCGGACCGCGTTGACGTCCGAATATCACTTCCGGCGGATGTTCTCCTCCCTGGCTGGCCTCCCCATCTCGGAGTACATCCGCAGGAGGCGGCTAACGGCGGCCACTGCGGAAATCCTTGAGGGCGGAACAGTCCTGGACGTTGCGGTCCGCTACGGATACGGCTCAGCTGAAGCGTTCACCCGCGCCTTCAAGGCCATGCACGGGCTGACGCCGTCTGAGGCCAGACAGCCTGGCGCCGTCCTCCATTCCCAGCCTCAGCTGAGGTTCCATCTCCGAGTCGAAGGGAATACCGATATGAAGCACCGCATTGAGGACAGGCCTGCTTTCCGCCTTATTGGAATGAAAGCCCGCGTCCCCCTGGTCCACGAAGGACCCAACCAGGCCATCATCGATTTTCAAAGGGGCCTGGACCCCAGTGTCACCCAGCGCATGCTCGGGTTCGCAGACATGGATCCTGCCGGCCCGCTGTCTGTCACCGACGCCATCGATGAGCAGCGCACCGAGGGAAGCGAACTGGACTACTGGCACGCCGTGGCATCCAGCCAGGCCGCACCGGCAGGTTTGGACGCCCTTGAAGTGCCGGCAGGTCTGTGGGTCGTTTTCGAAACCGAGGGGAAGTTCCCGGAGGTCCTGCAAAACATGTGGGCGGACGCAGCAACGGAATGGTTCCCGGCCAACCCGTACAGGTGGGCGCCTGGACCTGAAATGCTCAGCGTCCAGGTGGAGGCAGGCGGCACGCACGGACGTGGGCAGTTGTGGATCCCCATCGAGAAGGAAGAAGCAAGGTGATGCGAGTCCACGTAGAAGCTAAGTCCGGAGCGTCCGTGCTTTGACCATCAGGAACAGGCCGTAGGCGATGAGCCCCAGCGCAACAGCTGCCAACAAGTACACCCCATACGGCTGTTCCCGCAGGGCTTTCAAGCTGCCATCGAGTCCGGTTGACTGCTCAGGCTCGGCACGGACCGTAGCGATAACCACCAGCAGGCCCACCAGGAAAAGGGCGATCCCCTTGGCTATGTAGCCCACCACGCCAACACCGAGCTGGAATTTGCGCACGGATTGGTGGGAGGACAGCGAGAGGTCCTTGGTGAATTTCTGCCGAAAGCCCCGCACTGCGAACACAATGCCCGTGATCGCGATGCCGGCACCGATGGCGATCAGCAGGAACATCCCGAACGGGGCCTTCATGAGTGTGACGGTGTAGTCGCTGGTGGACTCTCTGCTGTTCTGGCCCTTGCCAGCGACGAACGAGACGATGGTGGCGGCAAGGCCGGCGAAGACGATCGCCTGCCCTACGGCGGAGAGTCTCTTGGTGAGCTTGTTGCCCACACCGCCCCGGAAGCCGAGGATCGCGTTACCAAGTTGCCATAATGCCAGCGCCGCGCATGCTGCGAAGCAGGCCCAGAGCAGGAACGGACCGGCCGGTTGGCGGGCCAGCTCCGTCACCGCTCCGCTGACATCGGCCTCACCGCCGCGGCCCACTGCCAGTTGCAGGGCGATGACACCGATCAGCAGGTGCAGCAGTCCACTCACCACGTAGCCGGCCCGGGCAACAGCGGCAAAGGTACGCGAATTCGCGGCTTCCTCGGCCACACCAGCGGCCTTCCTCATCTCTTCCTTGATGACAAGCCTCCTTATTTTCGAGCTGGACTCCATCGTCGCTTAAACGACGCCGGGGGGGGGGGGGGGGGGGGGGGGGGGGGGGGGCGCCCGGCGGGGGGGGGGGGGGGGGGGGGGGGAGAGCGCGCACCGGCCCCCCCCCCCCCCCACCCCCCCCCCCCCCCGCCCGGTTCAAAGTTGTTGGGCCCTAGAACCCGACGACCGATTGCGGCCAGATGCTCCGAAGCCCCACGCCAAGGGGGTTGAACTGCTCACGAACGGCCACCACGGCACGGTTCTGGCCCAGGACCTCCCCAGCATGGCGGACTGCCTCGGCAGTTCCCGACAGGGAATCGCGGGCAATGCCGGCGTTTGCGGACTTGGTGGAGATCTGGTCAGTCATTTCGGTGGTCCTTCCTGGAAGCTCCCATCAGCAGATTGGCTGATGTTTCAACCATCGGATGGACTGCTCAAGAAGGACGCCGGGTCATCTCAAGATTCGCTCAAGATTCGCTCCCGCGCCTCAGAAGGCGAACGACACCTCCAAAACCTGTCCCGAACCCAAGGCAAGGCGCGCGCCGATGCGGCTGTCGTCGTCGAGCACGTCAAAAACTGGACGCCCGACGGCGGGAGGAACCCAGGCAGGAGGCTCACCACCGAGGTACACCAGTGAAGCGAAGCAGCTGCGTTTGCCGGACAGCTGGCCTTCCAGATAGCCGCATGCGGCCAGCTCGCCCAATGGCGACGCGCCTTCCGCCCGGTAGGTTCCGACGCCCGTATAGCCGTAAAGGGGCCATATGGCGGTGTGAAGCCGGCCGTCGCTGAGCACGCCATCCCGGTTCTCCACGGGGCGGCTACCGGCCAGCGCGTAGCCGCCATCGCGGACGGCCAGGCCAGAGGCAACATGGGACACCACGGCGTGGACCCGAAGTTCGTACCCGCCTGCCGCGGCCGTTCCCGTCGCGACCCGCCAGGGTGAATCGGCGGGGTCGTCGGTGTCATCCCACACGGGGGCATGCCAACTGGCTGCCTGTTGATGCCAGGCCTTGGGGCGGTGGGTCTTCGCCCGGCGGCTGGGCGTGCCGGAGTCATTGAGGACAGCGAAGTGGTTGTCGACCGGGTGCGTGGTGAATAGTGGCGCCGTGTGGCTTGAGTAGGCGAGGCGGCGGTACAGGGGATCGTCCGGACCCGGCGCGTAGTACTTGTCGCTGCCGTGGTTGAGCAGACGGGCAATGCCGTCAGCGGCAGTGGAGTGGAGCAGGTAGTTGGGCGCCTCTGCGTGCTTCAGGCCGTCATCCCCCTCGAACGGAGATGGTTCCTCGACGGCGGTCCACACCGGGTGGTCGGCGGGCAGGAGCAATCCTACGAACGCCTTGGACGTCCAGTACGGCGAGGCGGGGCCCGAGTATCCCTGGGTCATTGGCTCGAAAGCGCCGAACCACCCAAGTGACGGCAGGCCGTCGTCGTAAGCGCCGCCGTCGAGGAAGTACTTCGCCGCGCCGCTGGCGATCCTACGGGTCTGGCCGGGGTTGAGCGGCGTCGCGGCGATCGCCTCACCCATGAAGAGGGGCGCCACCGCGGCGTAGCGGTAGATCAGCGAACGGCCTTGGAAAATCGGGGCGCCGTTGGAACCGAAGAACCTGACGTGGTCCTCCAGGAAAGCCGCGAGCCGGGTCCGATAGAGGTCCAGGCGGCGGTCGGCTTCAGGGTACCGGCCGGCAGCGAATTCGGCCCACAGGATGGGGTAGAGGTGCATGGCCCAACCGCAGTAGTAATCGAAGAAATCGCCGGTACCGCCGTTGTCCCCGTCCCTGTACCACCCTCCGCCGGCGTACCAGTCCTCCAGGCGCTGCAGGCCGTGTTCGATCTGGCGTTCGTTGTGCTCGAACCCGGCACCGGCCAGGAACTCGGCGATCATCACTTGGAAGAGCACCCAGTTGTTGTCCACACAGGTGCTGCGCGAGGAGCCCTGCAGCCAGGCGGCAACCTGCGCCTGTTCGTCGCCGCCGAGGGTGTCCCACAGCCAGGCCTTGGTGATCTGGAGCCCAAGGACGATGGATGCAGCCTCCACCATGGGTTGCGAGCGATCAGTAATCGGCAACCACGCTTCAGGTCCGTCCCCTTGGGTCCCCTGAAGCAGGCCCTCGCGGTAAAGGTCCACATGGCCGTGGGGGTCATCGCCGCCCTCGCCCGCCACGCGGAAAGCCGCCAGCAGGAACGTTCGGGCGAAACCTTCCAGGCCGTCGGACACAACTCCCGACGACGACGGGCGGCCGCTCAGCCGGATTGTCGCCTTGCGGGGTGAAAAGTAGGGGCGAACCGCGAGCAACTGCTGATCCGCGAGGGCCAGCCAGTGCTCCCGCGTCCATCCAGTGATGGGGCTGAGGTCGAAATCCGGGGCGGGCATGGTGAAGCCGATGGCCATGAGTCTCCTGCGGGGGCGTAGTTCCAGCTTCATTACAGTAGGTTGTCCGCAGCTGGATCGGAGTGAGTTGAACAATAGTGAACGACTAAAGAGTGATGCAGCTCACACAAAAGTCACCGTGAGGATCCTTCACTTCGTTGCGTCCTCTTCATGACGGCGCAAAAGAACGCCGCACACAACGGACAGGAGTGATTGCCATGACGATCCAGACCCACACCCCCGCAGACGTCCCCGCAAAGAACACCCCGGCGCCCATCCAGGACAAGCCAATCCAGGACAAGGGCAAGGACGGCCGTGGCGCCACCACAGTGGCCGACGGCGTCGTAGCCAAGATCGCCGGCATCGCCATCCAGGAAATCCCCGGCGTCCATGCCCTGGGCGGCGGCGCGGCCCGGGCCATCGGCAACCTCCGCGAAAAGGTTGGCCAGAAGGACCTCACGCAGGGTGTCAGCGTAGAAGTTGGCCAAACCCAGGTGGCCGTGGACGTCACCCTGGTTGTTGAATACCCCCACCCGCTCCAGGAAGTCGCAGACAACGCCCGCGACGCCGTTTACACGGCCATCGAGGACCTGGTGGGCATGGAAGTCACCGAAGTGAACGTCACCATCACGGATATCCATGTGCCGTCCGAGGATTCCGACGCCGATGATGCCACGCGTGAGCCGAGGGTCGCATGAGCCCCACAGTTACGGGCATGGCCGTAGGAGCGGTCCTGGCACTGGCCGGCTTGGCCTTCGGATTCTGGGGGCTGCTGCTGACGGCGTTGTTCGTAGGAATCGGAGCCGTGCTGGGCCGCTCCGCCGAGGGAAAGCTTGACCTGGGCGGGGTGCTGGATGCCCTGCGGGGCAAGCGCTCCTCCTCATGATCAGCGAAGCCGGTGGCCCGGCACCGGAGAACAACGCCGGGAACGAAGCCGGGCACAGGGCCGGGCACAGGGCCGGGCACACCCGAATTGCCCGGACCGCGCTCCGCAAAACGGTGGAAACCATCACGGCCCGCGCTTTCCAGGTAGGCGGGAGCAACGTCACGGCTGAACTGGACGACGACTCCGGCAGGCTCGGCGTCAGGGTTTCAGTCCAGCTTGCGCTCCCGCCCCTGTTGGGGCCCCGGCCGGATGCGGGCACAGCCCTGGACGGCAAAGCAACGCATGGCACCGTGTTCGAGAAGGCCCAGGCCGCGCGGACAGAGCTGGTGGCCCGCAGCCTGGAACTCACCGGCATGGAACTTGGCCGCGTCGACATCCGGCTCACTGGATCCAAGCAGGCACAGTTGAAGGAAAGTCACTCCACGGAAAGGAGGGTGCAGTGAAGCAGGACCGAGTCATCCGGCGCATGATCCGCAGGGACACACATTCTTCAAGGTCCATCCCGTCCGTGGTGGCGGCCTCCCTTCTTCTGATCACGTTCCTCTGGCTGGCGCTGGAATCCGTGCTGTGGCTGCTCAAGGACCAGCCCTTGCTTGCCAGCCCCGCCCAGCTGCGGAAGTGGCTGCTTGACCTTCCCGCCAACACCATCCCGGCGGGCATGACCGCAGCTGGCGTTGGCTTGGGAATTCTGGGGCTGCTGATCATCGGCATAGCGGTCGGCAAGGGACGCCGCCCCAGGCGCGCCCTGGCCAGCGACCGCACGGCAACGGTTGTCGATGACGATGTCATCGCCGCAGCCGTGTCCAGCAAGGCCCGGCTTGCCGCGGGCTTGGCGCCAGGGCAGGTGACCACCACCGTCGGCGGACGGTCCGTACGCGTCCAGGTCCGTCCGACGTCGGGCGTTCCCCTGAACCTTGAGTCCATCAAAACAGCGCTCGACGGCGAACTGGCCGCCTATGCGCTGGATCGGCCGGTCAAGCACAGCGTACGGGTATTGAACGAAGGAGCAGTGGGGCAATGAGAAGGACCAACCGTGCAGTGAACCGCATCCTGCTCACCGTGGTGGGGCTGGCCCTGCTGGGCACCGGAGCCGCACTCATCGCGGCCGGAACCCTGCCGGGAGCAGCGGATACCTGGCGGGCCATTGGTTCTACCCTGACGGATCAAGCCCGCACCCTCTCCAGCACCGCTCTCTTACCTGAACCGGCGAGAAGCTGGTGGCTGGTGGCCGGCGTTGCGGCGCTGCTGCTGGGCGCCGTACTCAGCGCCGCTTGGCTGGCATCCCAGGGCGGCGGCCGGACACCCCGCCTGGCAGAGCAAGCCGACGGGAGCAACGGCCGAACCGTGGTGGACGTTGGACTCATCTCCGCAGCAGTCCACCAAGCCCTGAACGGCAACAAGAACGTCCTGGCTGCTTCAGTCTCCGCTTGGGAATCACGGAGCGGGACGGCGCTGCGGCTCCGCATGCAAGCGCGCAAGGGAACCTCACCCAGGGAGCTTGCCGACACCGCCGAAGAACTCATCCAAGGAATCGACGCCTGGCTGGGCCATCCAATACCGGTCCTGGTCCGAATCACCAGCGGCGCCCGGACCCGGGTGTCCGGTTCCCGTCGTACCCGGTGACCGTCTCTCATCAGTCACCGCAGTGAAACAGCTTTCCACCGAATAAAAACCGGCACGGCCCTCAAAGGCCGCGCACAACAAGAAAAGGGAACACCATGGGTATCAACGACAAGATCAACAACGCAGCCACCGAGCACCTCGGTGCCGCCAAGGAAGGCGCAGGAAAGCTCACGGGCGATCAGGCGCTGGAGCGCGAGGGCCAGCAGGACCAAGCACAGGCCAAGCTCCAGCAGGCCGGCGAAAAGGTCAAGGACGCTGCAGCGGACATCAGCGAAAACATCAAGGATGCCGCCCAGAAGCTCAAAGAGGGTTTCACCAAGAAGTAAGACCGGGTCGGGACGGTTCCACCGGCATACGGAACCGTCCCGAACCTACCGCCTCGATTCACTATCCAAGATTCAGACTCAAGTCCACCGTGTACTGGGAAGGCAGGAAACGTGACTGGTTCACCCGCGGCGCAGCACCAACTGGACCTGGTTCCCGATGCTTTGCTGGCAGGCAGGGCCGCAGATGGTGACACGGCCGCTTTCGAGGCCCTCGCCAGACGCCACGGCCCCCTGATGCGGGCCACGGCCCGTCGGTTGACCGGCTCACTGGCCGACGCCGACGACGTCGTCCAGGAAACACTCGTCCAGGCCTGGAAACAACTGGACAGCTTGCGGGACCCGGCTGCGGTAAAGGGTTGGTTGCTTCGCATCGTTGGCAGCCGCAGCATCGACCATCTCCGGAAGCGCCGCAACCACGCGGACCTTGGCGACGTGGAAAACACAGTGGATTCCAATTCCCCGCCCAGGAACAAGGACCCGGAAACCAACGCCGTCAACAGCTCCCGAATCGAGGCCCTGAAGGCGGCGCTCTCCAAGCTTCCAGAGGAGCAGCGGCGTTGTTGGGTGCTCAAGGAGTTCAATGACCAAAGCTACGAGGAAATTGCGCTGACACTGAACATCAGCCCAGCCAGTGTCCGCGGCCGCCTGGCCCGGGCACGGATCACTCTTGCGCGCACCATGGAGGAATGGCGATGAACACCACCAGCGACACCCTCGAATGCGGCCACAGCCTCGCGGAGCTGAGCGCCTACTTGGACACTGGACAGATTGCAGATCCGGTCCACCTGGAAACATGCCCCGAATGCCAGGCCGGCTTGGCCTCGCTGCGTCACCTCTCCGAGCTGGGACGTGAACTGCTCAGCTCCGACGTGGCGGATGCCGGCTCCGGCACGGACGACTGGATGCAGTCCATCCTGGACAACCTCCGGCTGGAGTTGCGGCCGGGACGGAGCATTCCTTTGCAGTCCGGGAACCCCAACGACACTCTGTGGGAAACGGAAGGATCCATCTCCGCACTCATCCGTTCCGTAGCCGACGCCCTTCCGGGTACAGCCGCCGGCAAATGCCGCCTGCACGGAGACGTCACCACACCTGGAGCCGGGATCACCGTGGACGTGGAAGTAGCAGTCGTTTACGGACACCCCATGGAAGAACGTGCCGCCACGCTTCGCCAGGAGCTGGCAGAAACCCTGGCCGCCCATACTGAACTGACCATTCAAGCCATCAACATCACTGTCACCGATGTGCTGGAGCCGCCCAAGCCAGCAAGCCCTGCAGATGCCACTACCCCTGCAGATCCCATGACCGAGGAGCAGCCATGACCGAGCCTTTGGAAGTCGGGGATGCCGCCCCCGCAAGTGTTTCGGGCACCTGGGCAGAGTTGGGCGGTTTGGCCGAACAGCTGCTCGGAGTGGTTCAGGCGGTGGAAGGTGTCAACGCGGTCTACCCTGCCCAACCGCTGTGGCAGTCCATTGCCGGCGCCGCGTTGTCCGCCTTGACCGGGGAGACTCCTTCTCTGATCAGCCTCACTGACGATGCCGGGGTGCTCGCAGTAAAGATGCGGATCGCGGTGGCCACGTCCCGTCCGGCCCCGGTTGTGGCCCGCGAAGTAGCCGAAGCCGTGCGGCGGCACCTGCTCCCCCGGCCGGCCGCCGTCGAGGTCTCAGTGGTGAAGGTCGGCACATAAGGCGTCGTCGATCCGCGTCCGCACTCTGTTCTGGTTCATAATGAACAAACTGAACATAAGTGAACTTGATAGGCGGAGACCTGCATGCTGTCCGAGGATCGTCAACAGCTCATCCTGAGGGAGCTGGCTCTGCATGGCTCCCTCAATGCCGGGGAATTCGCGGCCAAACTGGGGACATCGGGGATGACTGTCCGGCGTGATCTCGCTGTGCTCGCCGAGCAAGGCCTGCTGGAGCGTGTGCATGGCGGCGCTGTCTCCACCGGCGGTAAGCCCGCTGGCCCCGCGGCCCCGCAGTCGACGTCGTGGCGTCCCGGCGGAAGGCGTCCGTTGGCGACGATCGGCATGATCGTTCCATCGGCGTCGTACTACTTTCCGGGCGTGATCCGCGGCGCCGAAGCCGCCGCGCAGGAAGCCGGCGTGCGGTTGGTGCTGGGGGTTTCCAACTACTCGGCTGCCGAGGAGCGACGGCAGCTGCGGCGGCTCTACGATCACGGGGTCGACGGAATCCTCATCACCCCCAGCGAGCAATCGTTGGCCAAAACCGAAACGCTGGACCTCTTGGCGGAATCGGAGGTGCCAGTGGTGGTGGTGGAGCGGTCCATCGACGACGCACTGGACTTCGGCCGGCTCGAATCAGTCCGGAGCGACCATGTGCGCGGCTCGGAGATAGCGGTGAACCACCTGCTGGGACTCGGCCACCAGAGGATCGCCATCTGCCTGCGCGAGAACAGTCCTACCGCGTCGCAGCTCATTGATGGATTCCACATCGCCATGCAGCGCGCCGGACACCCCCACGACGACTCGATGGTGCGTGCCATGTCCCGTGCGCAGAATGATCCGCAAGCCCATCGTGAGCTGATGAACGGGATCCTGGATTGGTGCGCCTCGACGGGAGTGACGGCCGCTGTTGTCCACACCGATGAGGATGCCCTCCAGTTTGTGAGCGCATGCCTGGAACGGCAGGTCCGAGTGCCGGAAGACTTCGCGATCGTTTCCTACGATGACGAGATCGCCGCGCTCGGGGCCGTCCCGCTCACCGCCGTGGCACCGCCGAAATACGACGTCGGCCACCAGGCGTTGGTGATGTGCCTGACCCGGATAGGGGGAAGGCGTGGGAGCACTTCAGCGCTTCAACGCGTGAACCTGTCCCCCGCCCTGGTGGTGAGGGACTCAACGCAGGCCTAGTCCCCGCCAGGACGGCGGGCTCAGGATTGTTTACTTCTGTTCACTTCATTGCTGATGTTCATTTTTGTGGATTTCATGGTGCGTAGTCCAAAGGTGCCCCAGAGCACACCACGACTTCGCATCGTGAACTTCAAAGGAGAACAGAATGAAGCGTCGCCAGCTTCTACTCGGAGCAGTCAGCCTGATGGCAAGTGCTGCCCTCATCACCGGCTGTGGCAGTTCCCCGGCCGCCACACCAGCCCCCACCGAAGACCCCTCCGGCACCATCACCTTCTGGTCGTCCATGGCGGGCATGGACAAGGTGGCCGAGGCGTTCAACGCCAGCCAGAACAAGATCAAGGTCACCTTCGAAACCATCCCCAACGGCGGCGCTGGCGGCTACGCCAAGCTCTCCACCGCCATCACGGCAGGCAACGGCCCGGATGTTGCCACGATCGAATACCCGCAACTGCCCCAGTTCGTCAGCAATGGCCAACTGCAGCCTTTGGACGGCTTCATCAACAAGGCCGAAACCGTAGACAAGCTCACTGACGAGACCAAAGCTTTGGTCCAGTTCGGCGACGCAACCTACGCACTCCCTTACGATGCCGCGCCCATGATCATGTGGTACCGCAAGGACATGCTGGACAAGGCCGGTGCAGGAGTCCCCAAGACCTGGCAGGAATTCGAAGAAGCCGGCAAGAAGATCAAGGCCGTAGCACCGGAAGCGCACCTCGCCAGCTTCAACCCGAACGAAGCCGCGCTGACCGCAGCCCTGTCCTGGCAGGCCGGCGCCAAGTGGTTCGGCACTGAAGGCGACAGCTGGAAGGTAGGCGTCAATGACGAAGCCACACAGAAAGTGGCCAACTACTGGCAGAAGCTGATCGACCAGAAGATCGTCAAGGTCCAGCAGTCCTTCAGCGACGAGTGGTCGGCAGACTTGGCGAGCGGCGCCGTCGTCGGCGTCCTTGGTGCCAACTGGAGCGCAACCGGCATCCAGAAGCGCACGGAAGCCAGCGGCCAAAAGGGCCAGTGGATCGCGGCCGAGGTGCCCAACTGGGGAACACCGGCAGACGCTTTCTACGGCGGTTCCAGCTTCAACATCACCAAGAGCAGCAAGAACCCGGCCGCTGCGGCCAAGTTCATCGAGTTCCTGGCCACCAGCAAGGACGCCATCACAGCCCGCGGCAACACCGGCTCCGCGTTCCTTGCCTTCCCGGGCCTGACGCCAGTAGCGCAGAAGGCGTTCGATTCCAGCTACTTTGGCAACGACATCTACTCGGTCTTCGACAAGGCCTACGCCTCCATCACTCCTGGCTGGCAGTGGGGCCCCAACTGGGACATCACCAACACCGCCCTCAAGGACGCCTACGGAAAACTGACCAGCGGCGGCAAGGTCCTGGAAGCCGTGGACACGGCGCAGAGCGCCACGGTGGCCGGACTCAAGCAGAACGGCCTCTCCGTCAAGGAGTAGGCCCGCACGGTGGGGCGGCTTCGTGACTGCGATGCCGCCCCGCCAGCGAGGAGATTAATCATGGTCACCCAAGCACCCACCAAGCCGTCCATCACCGGCCAACCCAAGGTTCGGACACAGCGTAAACCCCGCGCCATGTCCGGAACCGGGGGCCGCACCGCCGCACTGTTCCTGACACCCTTCTTCACGATTTTCGCCCTCGCAATGGTTGCGCCGGTCATCTACGCGATCGTGCTCAGCTTCTTCGCACAGCAAAAGTCCGGATTGGGCTTTGGCGAGGCCAAGACGTCGTTTGTGGGCTTGGAAAACTATTTGCAGGTCCTGCAGTCAGAGAGCTTCGTCGGCGGCATTGGCCGCCTCGCCTTGTACTGCCTGCTCTACATCCCCTGCATGGTGGGTGGTGCCCTGGCGTTTGCCCTCCTGATGGACGCAGCAGTCGCCCGGGCACGGAAGCTCTTCCAGCTCCTGGTCTTCCTCCCCCACGCAGTGCCCGGCGTCATCGCAGCGCTGATCTGGGCATACCTCTACACGCCCGGCGTCAGCCCGATCGTCTCTGTCCTGGAAACCGGCGGAATCTCCCTGAACTTCCTGGACAACCAGATGATCCTGCCTTCCATCGTGAACATCGCCGTCTGGGAGTGGACGGGCTACAACGTGATTGTGCTCTTCACCGCGCTGCAGGCTGTTCCGAGGGAGATCCTGGAGGCCGCCCGCGTGGACGGCGCCGGCGAAATCCGTGCAGCCATCAGCATCAAGTTGCCCCTGATCCTGCCTGCGTTGAGCGTGATCATGCTCTTCACGGTGATTGGCACGCTCCAGCTGTTCACCGAGCCGTCCATCATCTCCAAGGCCACGGCGTCAGTCACCAGCACCTGGGTTCCGAACATGTGGGCCTACGACGCCGCCTTCAACCGCCATAACCTCAACCAGGCCGCGGCCGCCTCCATCATCATCGCGCTCATGGCCGCCGTACTGTCCTGGGCCGTTACCCGCTTCAGCTCGAGGAACAAAGCATGAGTACCTCTACGATGTCCCGCGACCACACCTCAACACCGGCACCCACGCCCAGGCGCCGCCGACCGATTGCCCGGGCCGGCGGCTTCGGAAGCACTTTCACGGTAAACGCGTTGCTGATCCTGGGCTGCGCCTACATGGTCCTCCCCGTGGTGTGGCTGTTCTTCGCTTCCACCAAGAACACCGCGGACCTCTACGGCACAGCTGCCTACGCCTTGGGAGAGCCGGCGTTCCTTGAGAACATCATGGCGGTCCTGAACCAGGATGGTGGCATGTTCCTCCGCTGGATGGCCAACTCCATGTTCTATGCAGCATTCGGAGCGATCCTTGGCGGCCTCATCTCCGTCATGGCCGGCTATGCCTTCGACAAATTCCAGTTCCGCGGCAAGGATTCCTTCTTCGGAATCGTCCTGGTGGGCGTGCTGATTCCTAACACGGCAACTGTGCTCCCCATGTACCTGCTGGCCTCGGTCTTCGGCATCACCAACACCATCTGGGCCATCCTCATCCCTGTGCTGTGCAACCCCTTCGGCGTGTACCTTGCCAGGGTCTACTCGGCGGCGTACGTTCCGGCGGAAACGCTTGAGGCCGCGCGCGTTGATGGCGCCGGACCCATCCGGTCCTTCTTCTCCCTGGGGCTTCCCATGATGATGCCCGGCTACATCACCATCGCCTTGTTCCAGTTCGTGGGCGTATGGAACAACTTCATGCTTCCGCTGGTAATGCTCCAGGACCAGAAACTGCTGCCCGTGAGCGTCGGCATTTCCATCTGGCAGGGCTACTCCATTCCCCAACCCGAATTCACGCCCATGGTCATCACGGGTTCTCTGCTGTCCATCATTCCCTTGCTGGTGGCCTTCATCATGCTGCAGCGGTTCTGGAAGTCCGGACTGACAGCGGGGAGCGTCAAATGAGTTTGAATGTTGCCTTGGCCATGCCGTCCCACACGGCGCGGGCGGTGTTTCCGCCGCGGAGCCTGGACCCGTTGGAGCCCGCACTGACGCTGTTGAGCCGGGAACCCATCCAGGACTTCACCTCAGCGGAGGGCCGCTCCATCCTGGCAGAGGCAGACATCCTCCTCACCGGCTGGGGCTGCCCGGTGATCGACCACGCCGTCCTCGATGCAGCACCCCGCCTGCGCTACGTCCTGCATGCCGCAGGCAGCGTCAAACACCATATCGGCGACGCCTGCTGGGAACGCGGCATCCAGATCAGCTCCGCGGCCGATGCCAACGCCATCCCGGTGGCCGAGTACACCGTGGCCATGATCATCCTGGCCAACAAGCGGGTCCTCCAGATCGCCCGTGCCCTGCACACCACCCGGACCGATGTCCTGGCGGAGCAGCTGTTCCCGGACATGGGCAACTACCGCAAGCGCGTGGGCATCATCGGCGCCTCAAAAATCGGCCGGCACGTCATCCGGCTTCTAGCCCCCTACGATCTGGATGTCGTGGTTGCCGACCCCTACCTCTCCCCCGAGGAAGCCAGCGTTCTGGGGGTCGGGCTGGTCACGCTGGATGAACTCGTGGCGGGCAGCGACGTGGTCAGCCTCCACGCGCCGTCGTTGCCGTCCACCAAGAACCTCGTAGATGCCGGACTGATCGCACGGATGCGGCCGGGCACCACGTTCATCAACACGGCACGCGGTGAGCTGGTCGATCAGGACGCGCTGCTTGCCCGGGTGGAGAAGGGCGACCTTTACGCGGTCCTGGACGTAACAACACCCTGGGTACTCCCCTCTGATTCCCGGTTCTACACGCACCCCAACGTGCTGCTCACTCCGCACGTTGCGGGGTCCCTCGGCAACGAGCTTGAGCGTATGGCGGCGAGCGCCGTGGAGGAGGCATTGCGTCTGTCCCGCGGCGAACAGTTGCAGTTCCGGGTGAAGCTGGAGGACCTGGCGTTCACGGCGTAGGTGACCCGGGAGCGTCCTGACGCAAGGGCACGACGGCGACCTCCCGCCGTCGTGCGCTTGTTTCGTTGTGTTTGGTGCGGCTTAGCGCGCGTCCTTCTTGGCTTGGCGTTGGGCACCCTGCGAGCGGCTGGACGCGTCCCGCTTCACTCCGCCCGTGGTTTTCTGGTGCGACCGGGCCCGCCCCGAACCAGTGCCGGACTTGGTACCTGTTCCTGAGCTGTCCGGCCCGGACGATTTGCCTGCGCTGGCGCGTTCCAGCCGCTCGTCCTTCAGCTCCTCGGCGGCCTCGTGGGCCACGCGGGCAAGTTCTGTGCTGACGATCGAGAGCGCTTCTTCGAACACAAAGGCCCGGGCCCGGGCTTTGTCTGACTTGTTCGCCGCGGCTCCACGTCCACCAGCCTCCAGGACTTCATCGGCCGCTTTGCGTCGATAGTTGGTGGTGTATTTGTTCCGGGCCCGCCGTACCCGTTTATGCAAACCGAGCAGGCCTTCTTCGTCGAGCAGCTCAAGCCTGGCCGGCTCCAATTCGCGAATCAAATCAAGTTGATCTTGCTTCAACACCCACAGATATTGGTCCATTCGCCGATAATTCCATACCTCCCTTCCATGGGATAGGGAGTTGGGGAGTTCTCACTCGAAGAGGGGGATGAATCCCGTGTTACTCGAAGAGCTCCGGCGAGGCGGTGAGTGCAACAAATGCACGCTAAACAACCGCAACGACGCTTCCTCAACAGAAACATCCGGCCACAGAGCATCCCTATCCGACTCAGGCACCTGAATGCGATCCCATAACTCATCCGGCTCCAGGGGCATCCTGAAAGTTCTGGAACTCCCGCGATCATCGGTGAATATAATTTCGAATTCCCGGTTAACTTCGTTGAAGTTCGCCGTCAGTTCGCGGTCGCTCATTTTCGCAAGCAGGGCAGTGAGACGTTCAGCTGGGGTGGTCAACAGGCATGTCCTCGCAACTAGTGGGCAGGGAACGCCGCAATAATTCGCTCGTTCCAAGCCTTATGGAAACGACTGGCCTGTAGGTTGCAATGACCTGGACCTCTGCCTGGACCTCTGGGACGACCATTAGTCGTTGCCGGTGGCGAGGGCGTCGAGCAGGCGGATGAAGACGGCGATCCAGCCGTAGATGATCACGAAGGCGATGAGTTCAAAGGCTGTGAGGTTGAAGTAGCCCACCGGGAAGAAGAGCACGAGCGAAACGATGAGGGCGGCCAGGAACGCGCCGCAAAGAAGGAAGAAGCGGCGCGGCAGGCCTCTCAGAACAAACGGCGAGGCCAGCAGCAGGAGGATGAACACAACCGCCATCCCGGAAGCGAACAGCGTATGCACCAGGAAACTGACTGACAACGGAACCACGCCCACCCCGGCGAGGAGAAGGCCCATGGCCACAAACGCGCCGGAGCAGACGCCTGCGCTCCACGTGTTGACCAGCACGCCCCGCGCTATGAGTGAGCGAAGGTCGCGGTCCAGGTACACGGCGAAGGTGGTGATGAAGAAGCCCGCGACGATCAACGAGAGGTTGAACAGGCCACTGGATGCTCCACCCAACGTGCCGAGTTGGCTGAAATGGTACTCCCACCATTGGGGGTCCTGGGAGGTGGCCATGCTCGCCACCGTGCTCATCACCATGAACAGGACCAGAAGGCCGGACAACTTGCGGGTGCTGATGTCATACACCGAGAGATAGATCCAGTACACGGCCAGTCCGGATCCCACCGCCATTCCCACGGTCGCCGCGTAGATGTCCACGGTGAGTCCTTGGAAGCTGCGCTGCAGGAGGAGGAAAGTGGCGATAGTTGCGATCGCCGCGATCAAGGCATGGACCAGGGCCACGGTGGAGGAGTCAACGATGAACTTCCACGGCGGAAGGTTGAGCCGCCAATGCTGCTCCGGGAGGTACCGCGAACGCCAGTAGCCCACATAGGCGGCGGACAATCCGAGCACCAGAACCGCGCCCGCCGTCGTTATTCCAAGGGACACGCCTCCCCACAAAGGCGGGGTGCGGCCGAAGAAGATGAGCAATGCGGCCACGCCGGCCACGACCGCCGCCGAGGACGCCGCCAGAAGGGCTTCGGACTCGTTGGCCACCCGATGCTGCCGGGTTGAACTCCCGGGTGCGGGGGCAGCAGTTTTGGTAGCGTCCGACGCCGGTTCCGTCATGGTGCGGCTCTTCCGCCGGAGCCGCTCCGGTCCTTGTGCTCCTCGTGTTGCAGGTCCTCGGAGGAGCTCCGGAGCCAGGAGATCGCTTCCGTTTCGGAGGTGAAGAAGCGGGTGGGGCACGGAGGTTCTTGAACGGCCAATTGGTAGTCGGCGAGCATGCGGTCCACGGGGTTGTTTCCCAACAACGCGATCCTGGAGGCAGCGCAGGGTTCAACGAACACGTCCCGGGCTGCGCGGCTGAGATGAGCGGTGTCGGCCATGGTGACCAGCAGGGGATACCTGCTGCCCGCGGCGAGGCGGTTCACTGCCTCTACCGCTGCGCGGGCATTGGCGGCCTCGATGCGGACACCGGGTTTCCACGCAAGGAACATGACGTCCCCGGCCTTGAAGCCGATGAAGTAATCACTGGGGTCCTTCTGAGCCATAGAACCGTCTCCATCTCTGCAGGACCGCCCGCCCACCACGAACTGACTCCACCCTGCACCTGCAGGCAATCACCCGGTCTCATCCGAATAGAGTGATTTTTGCGGTCTCTCAGTTCGGGGACGCCGTGTCCACGTTTTCATTTTCCGGTTCTTCTGCAGCCGACTCCGCATACGAGGCGGAGACCCGCCGGTAGACCGGAGACAGGAAAGCAATCAGCGCCACGGCGATCATGATGAGGCCCGCGGCCAGGAACACCAGGGCGATGCCCCGCGAGATGCCTTCACCCAGCAGCGGTTCCAGCTGGGCCGCACCTTCCTCGGACCGGGCGTAAGGGATGAGCCAGAACTGGGCGATCGGGGCAATGAGGAAAGCGGTGATGGGTGCCGCCGCAGACTCGAACGCCATGGCGAAGCCAAACACCCTCCCTTGCCGGGGCAGGGGGACCACCTTTTGGATGACGGTCTGCTCTGCTGCCTCCACCACGGGAACCAGCGCCATGTAGAGCCAGATCCCGACGATGTAAAGCCACGCCCACTCCCGCACGGTGAACAGGGCCCCAATGAGCCCCATCAACGCAACAGCAATGAGCATGGTGCGCAACGGGTTGGAACCGAGCCCGAATTTTCCGATCAGTGCGCCGCCCAGGATGAAGCCCGTAGCGCCTATCGCGAAGACAGTTCCCCACATCTCCACAGAGAACATCTCCAGGCCGTAGGGATCCATCAGGGCCATATAGACCCCGCCGATGAAGTTGTTGAACGTGGAGAACAGGATCAGCGCGAACAGCCCGGAAATAGCCATGACGGCAGCCCATGAACCGCGCAGGTCGAATCCACCCTGGGCGTCGGAGGCGGCTGCCCGTACTTCCTCCGGCAGGCGCAGCGTGAGCAGGTGCCCGAAGGCCAAGGCCGTGAGGACCAGAGCCACAACCACGGTCCATCCCATGCCCAGCAATCCCACCGACAGCCCGGATAGCACCGAGGTGACAATGAACATAAGTCCCTGCACCATGCCCACCAGCCCGTTGGCGTTGGCCCGCCGGTCAGGCTCAATGAGGATGGTGACGGTGGTTGAAAGGGCAATGTTGCGCATGTTCTCCACCACCGCGCCGATCAGGATGATCATGGTGAAAACCCAGAACCAGGGTTGTGTCAGGTCCAACAGCGCCTGCTCCGGTGTCAGCAGGAACATGACTCCGGACAGGACGAACATCACGAGCGTGAAGGCGGCGGCGAAGCGCATGACCGCCAGCTTGCGGTATCGGTCAACGAAGGTGCCGAAGCTGATGCTGGAGAGGGCGATCAACAACATGTACGCACCGCCGATGACACCCGTGGCGATCACGTTCCGGGTCTCCAGGTACACCCAGAATGTCAGGGCGAACCACAGATAGCTTGTGGTGATGTTGGCGAGCGCGGTATTGATCAGGATCCCGGTGAAAGTGCGGGATCTCTGCGCGGGAGTTCGCACGGAAAGGTCGATGTTGTCGGTAGACGCAGCGGAGGCAGGTTCCTGCTCGGTCATGCGTCCCAGTAAACCACCGGGGCCAACCTGCCGGTAGTATCGGCAGGGAATTCACGAGACTCTTGGGGGATTGTTTTATGACGGAAATTCAGGGGCAGTTGTCCTTCACGAAGGACGCCGGCCGGGACTTGGAACTCCAGGAGTATGGCCTTAACCCGGCTGTGGATTCCACCCTTCTTCCCAATGCCGCGGTCCTGAGTGCCCTGCAGAACCTCGTGAGGCTTGCTACTGAGCTGTGTGGCGCACCGTTCGGCGTGGTCAACATCATCAGCGCCGAGTACCAGCACCAGATCGGCGCCTGGGGCGTCGACCCCGGGGTGTGCTCGCGTGAGGATTCCATGTGCGCCAAGGTGTTCCTCTCGGGTGAGAGGACCGTGGTGGCGGACGCCTCCCAGGACCCCCGTTTCGCGGACAACCCCTTTGTCACCGGCGAAATCGGCAACGTCCGCTTTTACGCCTCCGTACCGCTCCACACCGAGTCGGGATTCGTCCCCGGAACCCTGTGCGTTTTCTCCGACAAGACCAAGGAGCTGCGTCCGGAACAGGTCGGCATGCTGGAGGTCCTGGCCAAGCAAGTTGTGGAACTGCTTGAACTGCAGCACCGCACGGTCCAGTTGGATCGGACCTACTCCGAGCTCAGGGAAAGCAACGCCAAACTCGCCGGATTCGCCGGCCGGGTGAGCCACGACCTCCGCATCCCACTGACCACCATCCTCGGGTACGTGGAGTTGGTGGAAGATGACCCGGATGTAGAGCCGGAAAGCACCGCAGCACGATACCTGGACCGCATCGGCGCCAGCGGCCGGCGGATGCTCGGCATGCTTGAAGACGTCCTGAGCTACTCGCGCGTGGGTGGCGGCATCCGGCCCGCCGAGGTGTCCCTGCGTGAGGTCACCGATGAGGTTGTCCGCGACCTTGGAATCGAAAGCCAGAGCATCGTTGATGTTGAGGACCTCAGGCTCCACGCGGACCGAGGCCAACTCCGCACTCTGCTGCAAAACCTCCTCTCCAACGCCATGAACTACCGCAGCCCGGATCGCGGGCTCCGCATCCGCATCAGCGGCGTCTCCAACTACCACGGGGCCACAATCTTCGTCGCCGATAACGGCAAGGGCATCAACCCGCAGGACCGTGCCAAGGTCCTGGAACCTTTAGTGCGCCTGCGCCGGCAGGGCGACGGCCCCGGCTCCGGCCTCGGACTTGCCACCTGCAGCAGCATCGCCAAAGCACACGGCGGCGAACTCACCCTCGGGGAAACCCCCGGCGGCGGAACAACAGTCGCGGTCAGCTTTCCCTCTGGAAGCTAGGCTCCCCGGGGTGTCTCCGGTTCCCTTGGCGTTGCACCTGCCATTATTCGAGGCATGACGACGTCGCATTTCCGCTAGGGCACCTGTGATGCGGTCCGCCCCAGTCCGCTCACCGTTCACGATCCTCCTCATGGGCATCGTGCTCCTAACAGCCGCCTGCGTCCCGATGACGGTTCAGCCCTCTTCGCTGGCCCCACCAACGCTTGCGGTCATCGGGACGGCACCTCAGAAGATCATCCCGGGCCCGTCCATTGTTGATATGACCACGCGTACGGCCGGGACCTCTCCGACGGTCGCCACGTGGCAATACATCAGCGGCGCAGAGACTTTCAACAGCAGGCTCGATGCCCGGCTGCTCAGCATTTTTGATGCCCGTGCCGGCGGGCGCCACCAACCCGAGGCCCTGCCACCCACTCCTTCGGCGCTCCTGTCCGACGGAGTTTCGATCACCCACGAAATCATCCTTGCCGCCGGAAGTGTTGTTGGGTCCAGATTTGTTCAAACAACAATGGTTGGGGGCGAGCGGGTCGGGCTCGTCGACGAGATCATCTATCAGGACCTCAGCACCGGAGATGTCACGGACAGTGCCGCTTTGATCAGCCCGGCCATGACCGGCACCTTACGGGCAATACTCGGGGAAAACGGGGGGCCCGCGCACCCAGAGCCGCCACCAGGTTCAGCTGTTGACCCCGGGGTGCTGAACGCCATCGCGTTCACCGCCGAGGGGAACCTCAGCGTCACCCTCCACCACGACCCCCTCACAGGTGCGCCAAGGCAGCCTGTCACCATGATCGTGAACGCCGAAACCACTGGCGAGGTCCTTTCGCCTGCAGGCCAAGCCCTTCGCAGCTCAATCATGGCGAAAACACCGCCCCACTTCCCCGCGCCCGCCCCGATGGGCCTTGAACATATCGACTGCGACCTCGTCGCCTGCGCGGCCCTTACGTACGACGACGGACCCAACGCCCAAACCACCCGGCTCCTGGGGATACTCGAAAAGCACAAGGTGTTTGCGACGTTCTTCCAACAGGGCGGATATGTCAGGGCCAATCCGAAGGTGGCCGCGTCAGTGGCAGCAGCGGGCCACACGGTCGCAAACCACACCTTGAGCCATCCGAACCTGACAAAGCTTTCATCCGCGGGCATTGAGGGCGAGATCAACGGCGCCCGGAAAGAAATCGAAAAGGCGACAGGGGTGGTGCCGGGCTACTTGCGGCCGCCCTACGGTGCAAGCAATGCCTCGGTCGCCGATGCCGTGGGGTTGCCGCAGATCCTCTGGGATGTCGATTCCATGGATTGGCAATCAAAGGACAAGGCGGTCTACCTCCCGCGGATCATGAGGCTGGTCAAGCCCGGATCAATCATCCTCCAACACGACGTTCACGCGTCGACGGTGGACGGCCAGGATGAGCTGATCACGCAACTCAAGGGCAAAGGCCTTTACCTGGTGACCCTCCCGCAGTTGTTCGCCGGCATCGACCTGAAGCCCGGGGCAAGCTACAAATGCCGGGGCACCACAGCGGGTTGTGTTCCCGGCCGCTGAACTTCCGGAACCGAGCGCACGACGGCGGGAGGTCGCCGTCGAGCGCTGGCCACCGCGTCCTGGACTACTTGTCGGAGCCCTTCAGCTGGTCCTTTTCAGACTTCTTGTCGCGTTTGCCTTCACTCTTTTTATCGCCGGCATCCTTGCCCGTTAGGGGCGCTTGGACGGCGGTTTCCTGGACGGCGGTTTCTTCGAGGGCGGGCGGCTGGAGGGCAGGGGCTGGAACCTGCTCCGGCAGGGTCGTCTCCGGAAGACCGACCACTTCTGCCGGCACGGCCTCCGCGGGCTCCGGGCCAACGGGTGAAACCGGGACGTCGGGCACGCTGGGCTGCGGTTCTGCCTGTGAGACGCCGGGATCAGCAGGCTGTGATGGATCCGCTGTGTTGTTGCCTGTCGGAATGATGCCCTGGGAGAAGATCAGCAGGGCGAGCGGAATGGTCACCGCGGCAGCCGCGACGCCCCGGACCGTCTTGGGCCGCCGCTTGGTCAAGGCGCGGAGGCCGGTAACGGTCGCCTGCTTCCGGGTCGGCGGCCTAAGCGGGGGCCGGGACGGCACCGACGGCAGAACCGCAGTCCTTCGTCCCGACTGGATCCCCTCAGCAGAAAGCGCCTGCTCGACTTCATGCGCCCCCGGGCGGTTTTCGGGATCCATGTCCGTCATTGCCTCAAGGAGCGACCGCAGCGGGGCGGGCAACTCCAACGGGATCTGCGGTGCCCGGTGCAGGCGGGCCGATGCGGTTTCAATAGGTGTCCCCGGAAACTCGGCCCTGCCCGTGAGGCATTCCAGGAGAACCAGGCCCAGCGAGTAGATGTCGCTCGCGGGAGTCAGCGCCAGGCCCTGTGCCTGCTCCGGGCTGAGGTACTGGGCGGTGCCAACGGTGAAGCCGGTAGCGGTAAGGCGGTTGTTGTTCATCACCAGCGCCACGCCGAAGTCCGCCAGTTTCACCGACTCGCCCAGCCCGTCGTCGTCGGATACCAGGATGTTGGCTGGCTTGATGTCGCGGTGGATGACTCCCTGCGCGTGAACCTGCGACAGCGCTCCGGCAAGCCGGATCCCGATGCGCGTGGTCTCAGGAACGGTGAGGGCTCCTTCGGAGAGCACGGCCCGCAGGTCCCGGCCTTCGGCCAGTTCCATGACCAGATACGCGCGTTCTTCGTCGTTCCTCGTGTCGACGCCGGCATCCAACGCCGCTACCAGCCCTGGATGGTCAAAGGAAGCCAGAAGCCTCATTTCGGTTTCTTGGCGAGCGCGGAAAGAGTCGTCCCCCGAGCCGGGCAGGAAGATTTTGATGGCCACCTCGCGGCCGAGCAGCAGGTCTGTCGCCTGGTACACGGCGGACATGGCCCCCCTGCCCAGGATTGCGCCCAAGTGGTAGCGGCCGTCCAGTGTTTCGTCGATGGAATCGGGGACGCGGGAGTCCACGGCCTCGTCATTGTTGCCCACGAATTGTCACGCCCTTCAGGCCCACTTGGGTGTCACGGACCTGGGTGCTGTCCGTCGTTACCAAGCAACGCCGTCATACAAACTTCACGGTAGTCGCCCGGCCGCCTGCTTCAGCCACTGCGACTTGAGCAACCCCCAGCCCGATACAGCATCATCCGGTTTCGCCGGATCAGTCATCAGGATACTGATTAAACGGCCGGAAGGACAATGCGACGGCCCTTCATCAGGCCCCCCGCAGCCGGTCAACGGCCGCACGGAGCGTGCCCGCGCGCACGCCCAGCGACCATTCGGCCACATCCGTGACGAACCGCGTGAAGGCTTCATAATCGAATGAACCCGCATTGTTCGCATAGGAACCCACTCCGTCGATCGCCACCCAGATCCGGATGCAGGCCGCGAAGGGATCCTCCACCACGAAGTCGCCGGAGGCAACACCATCCTCGATGAGGGCGGTCAGCCGGGTGCGATCCAGGTATTCCTGGGCCAACATTGCCTCCCCCAGGGCCGGAGTAAACCGGCAGAGGTGCCTTGCGTTGAGCCACAACCGGGTGAGCTCAAGGGCGCCACTTCCTTCGATGCGCGAAATCAGGTGGGCCATGCGCCGGAGGGGTGTCCCGGCGTCGGGAAACAGCTCTTCCCGCTCCTCCGAGACGGCGCGGACGAAGGCCGCGATCACCAGGTCCTCGGCGGCGGGATAGTAATGGCTGATCAGCCCGGGCCGAACCCCCAGCTTGTCAGCTACGGCACGGAGGGTTATCCGCTCCAGCCCCTCATTCAGGGCGATGGAAGCGGCCTCGGCAAGGATCTCGGCGCGGCGCTCGTCAGGTAATTTTCGGACGCGTTGGGATGTGGGGCTTGACACCATGCCCCACATTCTATTGGATAAGTGACCAATAGCACGTTGGTCGCATGACCAATAGCGTCGACGGACCGGTATCCCAGCGTTGCGAGCCGGTCCTTGCCCGAGAGGAACAGCGTTGTCCCAGCCCCATTTGACCGATCCGGCCAGTTATCCGGAGCCACTTGCCCACCCCGAGACCCGCGGCATTGAACTCATCGAAGCCTCAGAGCGGCACGGCCGCGCCCGCGATCTCTTCCCTGTCTGGGCGGCCCCCAACGTCAGCGTCCTGAACTTCACCGTTGGTGCATCGCTGATCCTGCTTGGCCTGGATCTTTGGCAGGCCCTCCTGGTCATCGTCGCCGGCAGCCTCCCCTGGATCCTTACCGGCATCGTGGCCACGAGTGGCCCGGCCGCAGGAACATCCGGGTCCGTGATTACCCGCGCCATCTACGGAATCCGCGGCAACAGGGTGATTGTCGCCTTCTTCGGCTGGTTCATTTCCGCCGTCTTCCTGGCCCTGAACTGGCTCGCGTCATCGTTCATGGGCGCTGAACTCCTGGCACAACTTGGCTTCACGGATCCCGTGGCCGGGCCAGTGCTGGTCACCATCGTCGTTGCCGCAATCACGGTGCTGGTGGCGGTATTCGGTCACACCCTGATCCTGCGCAGCTACCCCGTAGTGGCCTCGGTCCTGTTGGCCGTATTCCTGCTGGTCACGGCCTTCGTCCTGCCGCACGTGCAATGGGGCTACACGGCCCCGGCACCCTTGGAAGGCGCACCGCTCTGGTCTGCGATGACCATCGGTTTCGCCATCCTGGCCTCCACTCCGCTCTCCTACACCAACAGCCCCGACCTCGCGCGCTATCTCCCACAGTCCACCAAACGGTCACACATCATCGCGGCCACGGCCCTGGGCGGCGCCCTTCCCTGCATGTTCTTCACGGCCGTGGGTGCACTTCTGGCTACCGGCGTCAGCGCAGCGGCCATGGACCTCGGCATCGAATCGGCACTCCTGGCCCTGCTCCCGGCATGGCTGGGTCCCATCTTCGTGGTGGGGGTCATCATCAACACCATCTCGCTCAACGGCATGACCACCTACACGGCGAGCATGGCATTCCAGTCCATCGGCGTACCGATCCGGCGCATCCCGTCCGCGATGGTGGTCGGAGCGATCGGCACAGCGCTGACCATCTACCTCGTGATGTCCACAAGCCTCCTCGATGCCGTCAACCTGATGTTGCAGCTGCTGGTCCTCATCTCCGGGCCCACCATGACGATCTTCGCCGTGGACGTCATTCTTCGCCGCAACCGCTACGACGGCGAGGAGCTGTTCAACGAGAAGCCCGGCAGCCCCTTCTGGTACAGCGGAGGCTGGCACATCCCCGGCTTGCTGGCCGTCATCCTCGGCGCCGCCGTCGCGTCGCTCTTCCTCACCAACGCCGTGTTCACCGGCCCCATCGCAGCGGCCATGGGCTTGCTGGACCTTTCCGTGCCGGTGTCCGTGATCGTCACCGCCGGGGTGTACATCGCCTTGGTCCCCGCCCTGCGCCGCACCCGCGGCAAAACACCCGTCCCCGAAGGAGCCCGAGCATGACCACCACTGGAACCCATCCCGCGCGATACCCCGGCGCCGCCGGCCAACCCACCCTGGACACCTGGCAGGAGGGACCGCACAACCGCTGGACGTTCGCGCACCTGGGCGAGCTGCTTCCGACGGCGTCAGTCTCCCGCCGCTTCCCGGCCGCCCCTGTTGAGGCTACTGACAGATTGGATGCGTTGGCGCTCCCGGGCCTGAGACGCCGGCTCGAAGAGACGTTTACCGACGCCTTCCTGGTCCTGCACCGCAACCGCGTCATCGCGGACTACTACAGCCCCGGCTTCGCCCCCGATGACCGACATTTGGTGATGAGCATTTCGAAGTCGATGTGCGGCCTGGTTGTCGGTGCATTGATTGACTCCGGAGAGATCGTCCCCTCCGCCCGCGTAGTGGACTATGTTCCCGAGCTCACCGGATCGGCCTATGACGGACCCACCATCCAGCACGTGCTCGATATGGCCATCCACCTCAACTACAGCGAGAACTACGTGGACCCGGCCTCTGAAGTGCAGACCCACGACCGCTCCGCCGGGTGGCGAACCCGCCGCCCGGGCGACCCCGAGGACACCTACGCGTTCTTGGCCACGCTTACCGGCAACGGCACCGTGGGCGAATTCCAGTACTGCTCGGCCAACACGGACGTCCTCGCTTGGATCATCGAGCGGGTCACCGGCCTCCGCTACCCGGAAGCCCTCTCAAAGTATCTTTGGTCCAAGCTCGACGCGGATCGGGACGCCACCATCACGGTGGACACTGCCGGCTTTGGCTTCGCGAACGGCGGGGTCTCCTGTACCGCCCGCGACCTCGCCCGGGTGGGGCAGTTAATGCTCGACGCCGGAAACGGTCCAGGCGGCAGGGTGGTGTCCGAGGGGTGGGTCCACAGCATCCTCGAGGGCGGGGACCCCCAGGCCATGATGGATTCCTCATTCACCGCGATCCACCCTGGCGGTTCCTACACCCGGCAGTGGTGGTGCACCGGCAACGAGCGAGGCAATGTGACGGGGATCGGAATCCACGGCCAATACCTTTGGATCGACCCCGCCACGGATACCGTGATCGCGAAGCTCTCCACCTGGCCGGAGCCGGAAAGCGACCAGCTTCACGAACGTCAGAACCAGTTGCTGCTGGACGTCAGCCGATCCCTGGACCAGCCCTCCGCAGCAGAAGAAACAGCACCGGAAAGCAAGGAAAACGCAGCGTGACCACCCAGCTCTACACCAATGCCCGCATCTTCACCTCCGATACCCGCCGCTGGGCCGAGGCCTTGCTGGTCCAGGACGAACGGATCCTCTACGTCGGTGACGCGGACACTGCCGTACGCCTGCGCCCGGACGCCGATCGCCTGGACCTTGAGGGCCGCTTGGTGGTGCCCGGGTTCGTGGACGGCCACGCACACGTGGTCGGCACCGGCGAAGCCTTGGGGCAGGTCAGCCTGTGGGGTGCCAAGTCCGTGGAAGAGATCCAGCAACGGATCAAGGCACGCGATACCGGACACCCGGACGTGGACCGCATCCTCGCTACCGGCTGGCTGCATGGCGCAATCCCGGGCGGTGTACCGGACGCAAGGATGCTCGACGCCGTCGTCCCGGACAAGCCCGTCTATGCCTTTGCCTACGACTTCCACTCCGTGTGGGTGAACACTGCGGCGCTGGCTGAACTCGGAATCGATGACCACACGTCCAACCCCCACGGCGGCACCATCAAGCGCGACGCCCACGGTCACGCCACGGGCTATATCGACGAGAACGCCTTCTATGACATGGTGCTGCCATTCCTTGATGCCCAGGTCAGCGAGAGCGAACACACGTCCAGCATCACCGCCGTCCAGCAGGCCTATCGAGAGACCGGCGTGACCACCGCCTGCGACATGGGCTTCAACGAGACCGACCTTGAAGCGTTCAAGCGTGCTGACAAGGACGGCACACTGACCAGCCGCCTCATCGCCTACTGGCGGGTGAACAACACCGGCTCCGTGGAGGAAAACCTCGCCCAGGTCCAGCGGGCGGCGAGTCTCGCCGTCGAGCATGAATCGCCTTTCCTGCGCGTGGTGGGGATCAAGGTGATCATCGACGGCACCATCGATGGCTGCACTGCCACCCTTGGCATGCCGTACGCCGACGGGTCGAACGCTGAACCGATCTGGAGCCTCAAGGAACTCGCGCCCGTGGTTGCCGCGGCCGACGCTGCCGGCTTGAAGGTGGCGATGCACGCCATCGGGGATGAATCGGTGCGGATCGCCATCGGAGCCGTGGAACACGCCGTGGCGGAGAATGGCCCCCGCGAACGCCGTCACCGGATTGAGCATCTTGAGTTGGTGGACAGGGCCGACATCGATCGCCTCGCCGCGCTGGGAATCACAGCCAGCATGCAACCGGTCCACGCCGATCCTGCCATCAGCGAAAACTGGGCCGCCAAGCTGGGCGACGCCCGGGTGGAGCGCGGATTCGCGTGGCCGTGGATCACGGATGCCGGCGCCCGGCTCGCTTTCGGCACGGACTCCCCCACGTCCCCCCACGCCCCGCTTCCCAACATGTACGTGGCCACCACACGTGCGTCGGCCTTGGATGCCTCAGCGGGCACCAACGTCCCGGAATTCGCACTGCCCCTGGCCGAATCGATCCAGCACGCCACCCGTGATTCCGCGTGGACGTGCGGAGCGGAGAATGACATCGGCCGTCTTGCCGCCGGCCTGTACGCAGACTTCGTGGTCCTGGACACCGACGTTTTCGCCGCAGACAATGCTGGAGCGCTCTTGGAAGCAAAGGTCCTGCGGACGGTGGTGGGCGGGCGCACGGTCTACGAAAAGGACCAGTCAGCAGGCTAGGAAGGCCCTGCCGATCCAGGACGCCCGCTGCTCCGAATCACGGTCAAAGGGTGAGGAGCAGCGGGTGGTCACGGACGTTCTGCAGGAAACGGCGGCATCGCGCAGCGCAGCAGTATCGCGCAGCGCAGGGTTTCACCGCGAGGTGATCGATACCGCACTGGGCCCGTGCGCTGTCCGCGTACAGGAAGCCCCCGACGCACGCAGCCACATCGCCGATGTGTACCTTCATGGCGCTGCGGGATCCTGGACAACGTTCCTGCCACTGCTGTCCGACTCCCCCGAACGTGACCGCGTCCTCATCGACCTGCCCGGCTGGGGCGACTCCACCGAAGGTGCGCGGCTTGGGCCCGCCACCGTCGAGGCCATGGCAGGGACCGTCGTCGAGGTCTTGAACGGCCTCGGATACCGCAAGTGGAACCTTGTGGGCCATTCCATGGGCGGCGTCATTGCCCTGCACATTGCTGCGGAGTGGCCCGGGCAGACCCTCAGCGTAGCGGCGGTTTCGGCCACCATGCTTGGAGTGGCCGAGGCGGCCCGGCAACCATGGCGTGGGCTGTTCCGGATACCGTTTTTTGTCGTCATGATCCTTCTCATGCGCTCCACCGCAGTCTTCGGAAAGGCAGGGAGGGCACTGATCCGGTTGGTGGGGAACACGCCATTCATGCGGCTGCTCCTGTCGCCGCTGTTCGCGGACCCTGCAGCCATCCCCGCGCACGTCATCCGGAGGCTCGCACGCGAGGCCCGTCCCGCTGCGTTCTCCGCGGCGACGCGGGCCGTCGCTCAGTACGATTTTGCCCAATGGCGCAGGATCAGCTGCCCGGTCCTTGCCACCCGCGGAGAGTGCGATGCGTTCACGCCCCAGTCCGACCTGGATCAGTTGGCTTCCCTTGGATCCCATATCCGGACAGTGACAGTGCAGGGCTGCGGACACTTCGCGATCGCCGAGCAGACCGCCGTCGTTCAGCAACTGCTGGATGAGACGTACGGCGACGTGACATACGGCGACGTGACATACGGAACTGCGGCCGGGCAGGCCCGCAAGGCACAATGGACAGCATGACCCTCACAACTTTCGCCCTCGTCCGCCACGGCCAAACCGACTGGAACGCCGAGCGCCGGTTGCAGGGTTCCACCGATATTCCGCTGAACGACGTCGGCCGCGGCCAGGCGCGCGACGCCGTCGCCGTCCTGTCGGATCGCCAGTGGGACGCAGTAGTGTCCTCACCGCTGGGTCGCGCTGCGGAGACGGCGGAGATCATTGCGGAGGGACTGGGCCTGAAGGTTTCCCGCCTGGTACCCGAGCTCACCGAACGCAGCTTTGGGCCCGCAGAGGGACTGCAGGCAGGTCCCGAACTGGAGGCCCTGCGCATCCCCGGCGGTTTCCGCGGCGGCGAAAGTGACGAAGCCGCCGCCGATCGGGGCATTACTGCCCTGGAAGAACTGGCCGAAGAATTCGCCGGCAAGCGTGTGCTGGTGGTTGCCCACGGCACGCTGATTCGTTTGACGCTCAACCGCGCTATCGGCCGGACCCTGGACGGTGTCCAGAACGCCGCCCTCAACCTGGCCCACCACGATGCTACGGACGGCTGGCAGCTGGAGTACTTCAACGGCGAGCGCGTCACGGCCGACGTCGGGGCGTAGCGGCGCACCGGCAGTCAGCGACGCGACGGGGCTAGCCGTTGGTGGGGCTCTGGACCTGCCCGCTCAGAGTTGCGGCCAGCAACCGGTCAAAGCTGGCAATTCCGTTGCGTGGGGAGACGGCCGTGATGACCGCACGCCATCGCTCGGGAGCATCGTCCTCAACTGCCAGGACCCGTTGCACCTGGAGTCGCAACCCGGGCATCCCGCTGACCAACAGCGGAAGGGCCTCGCCGCTCCTGGCCAGATGGCGGAGTTGCTTCGCTGACAGGTCTTCGTGGGTGCTGCCCGTGACCTCATGGATCGTGTCATTGATCCGCGTGGTGAGGCGCCGCATGAAGGTCCTCCGGGCTGCCACCGCGGGGACCGTGAGGATGCCGGCGAAGGCCACCGTGAACAATGCCACGGAGCCGACGTTCCTGAGTCCCGTCATGAAGACCATCATGGTCAGCGCCACCATCATGCCGAGAATGCTGAAGAGGACAAACCTGATAACCGGGTTGTCGCCAGGCTTCCTCTCCTTGTCCACCGAACGGAGCCGGGTGGTGAGGCTGGCTGCGGCGTCATCCAGCCGTTCGAGGAATGCAGCACAGTTGTCCGGGGGCGGAACGTGGTCCTGTTGGTTCATGGGCCACCCCGCCCACCTCGAGGATGGCGCTGCGCCTGCCCGCCGGAAGGTCCGGCCCCGCCAATGAAGCGGGAGCCTGGCAAGGAAAACCCTCCCCGAACGCCCATGTCACGAGGATAGAGGCTCCGGGACGGTTCTCATAGGCCCGGGCGTACGCCTGTGGTGGTCCGAGCCAACTCCCTACCTGGCTTCGAGACGCGCCTTCAGCTGCTCCGTGTAATCCGGGTAGGCGGCAGCGATCTCTTCGAGGTCAACCGTCTGGGGGAAGTCGATCACCGGCTGGTGTTCCGCCAAGTACGTTGTGGTTTCGCCAACAACCAGTTGCTCATCGAATCCGTCCAGTCCCGCTTCCGCGAGGAATTCCGGGTTGGTGTGGACCAGGGATTCGCCGGTTTGGCCTTCCGATGCCCAGCGCACCAAGTATTCGTTGTGATTCACAAGTTCAATGTCGAACGTCTTCTCCATGGCAGCAGCCTACGCCTTTACGTGGTGCGGGCTGGCCCGCTCCGGAGGCCCATGAGGTCCAACAGGGTCTCGGTCTTCAACCCCAGGAGCGAGGCGGCGAGGCTCCCCATCAGGTCCAGTACGTACTCGCTGCTGGCACTCCCGGCCAGCACGTCCATCACCAGGCCGTCTTCCTGGGCAACCAGGGTCCGGGCGATCTTGTCCGGGTGCAGAAGGGGCGAGAATTCGCCCGAGCGGGTTCCGGCGTCGATGATTTCCCGGTAGACGCGTTCCTGGGCGCTGGTGAGCTGTTCCTGGATCCGGCGCTGCTCGGGGTCGCGCAGCATGTGGGGCCAGTACTCGTAGAGGATGCGGGAGACGTCGTCGTCGAGTCCGGCGGTGGTTCCCGCACTGATGACGGCGGCAAGCCGGGCTGTGGGGTCCATTCCCGGATCAACAGCTTCTGCGAGCTTTTCCAGGAACCTGTCCGAGGATGCGTGCACGGCGGCAGCGATGATCTCGGCGTGGCTGCCGAAATAGTAGAGCACGGCGTTCGCGGCCATACCGGCTTCGGCGGCGATGGCGCGCAGGGTGGCCCCCTCGGCGCCGTCACGCGCGGCCACGGCCTGGGCTGCAGCCACGATTTCCTGTCGCCGGATTTCCTTCTTGTCGACCCTCGCCACTGCCGCTCCCCTGTGGACCCTTGAAGATTTCTGTTGACATTGACTCTAGACGGGTATTGAATGGCATTCAAATTTGAATGTGATTCAAATTACTGATTCAACGAGGAGTCTCCGTGTCACATCCCCCTTCCCCACCCATGGTCACCAAGGACCCGGCACCCAAGGACCCCGTCCCTGGGGATCCAAGCTCCAAGGGCCTCAAAGCCGGGTCCATCGGCATCGGCCCCACCGTCGCCCTCGGCCTGGCTGCCGTCGCCCCCGCCTACAGCTTGGCCGTCACGCTCGGATTCGTAGTCCTGGCCGTTGGCGCAAGCACCCCCGCTGCGTTCCTGCTGGGATTTGTCCCGATCCTTTTCACGGCGCTTGCCTTCAGGGACCTGAACAAGGAGATGCCTGACTGCGGCGGTGTTTTCGTCTGGATAACCCGCGTTTTCGGCCCAGCGGCAGGCTGGTTCCTCGGCGGCTGGGTTCCCCAGATGGCCACCTTCATTGCGAGCGCGGCGCTGGCCCAGGTGGCCACCACCTATCTGCTCAACTTCTTCGGCCTGGCGTGGATCGCCGCGGAGCCCATAGCCGTTTCTGCCATTGCGTGCGGGCTGGTTGTCCTGAGTGCATGGATCGCGGCGAGGGGGATCGAGCTCTCCGCGTGGGTCCAGTACGCGCTGATTGCCCTGCAGCTGGTGGCTCTCGGCGGATTCTGCGTCGCGGCCTTCACCGCAATGGCCGCGGGGACCTCCGCCGGAACGGCAGAAGGCGGCAGGCAGCCAAGCCTGGCCTGGTTCAATCCGTTCGCATCCGGCGACATGTCCGGACTCGTGTCCGGAGTCATCCTGTGCCTGTTTATCTACTGGGGCTGGGACGCGCTGATAGCCGTGAATGAAGAAACCACCGACCGCAAGGGAACACCTGGCAAGGCCGTTGTCATCACTACCGTCATCCTGCTGTTCTTCTACGTCGTGACCGCCACGGCCGCCGTCGGATTCGCCGGAACCGCGGGGATCACCGACCCGGAAACCGTCTCGGACGTCCTCTCGGTCCTCGGCCCGCAAGCTGCCGGCGAGGTGTTTGGCCACGTCATCATCCTGGCAGTAGGCGTCTCAGCGTTGGCGGCCCTGATGACCGTGGCAGTCAGCACGCCCCGGACCTGGCTGAGCATGGGCACTTACGGTGCGCTTCACCGGGCAACCACGCGGATGCACGCCAAGCGCGGAACCCCCACCACCTCCATCATCTGGTGGGCGGTCATCACCATGGCAATATCGCTGGGATTGACGGCCATCAGCGCCGACTTCATCGGACTGGCCATCCTCTCGGTGGGGCTGATGATCGCGGCCTACTACGCAGCCACCGCACTGGCCTCGGTGGTGTACTTCGCACCGCTGATGCGCACCTCCGCATCCGCCGTGATCCTGAAAGGCATCCTCCCCGGCCTCGGCGCCATCCTCATGATCGGCGCGTTCGCGTACAGCGCCGTGGACATGCTGTCCCCGGAGTACGCCGGCCTGTCCTGGCTGGGCATCGGCTCGGTGTTCTGGATCGGCATCGGCGCCTTGGCCCTCGGCCTTGTGGTCACCGCGGTCTTGAGGCCCAGGCTCCGTCCCTTCTTCTCCGGCAAAACGATTCCCCGCGGAAACGTCACTACCCGCCACCAACTTCTATCAATTCTCAGCAACGATACCGAGGCATAAATGCGCATCCTGTCCATCGCAGCAATCCAGACCAACCCCGTCCCGCACGACCTCGAGGCCACGTGGGCACGGTTCGAGGCCCAGGCCGAGTCGGCCAAGAGGCTCGGCCCCGACGTGGACGTCATCGTGGTTCCAGAGCTCCTGCTTTCGGCACCGGGCGAGTTCCTGATGCCGGACCCGGAAGGCGAAACCCGCTCCGCCGCTCCGATCCCCAGCCCGTTGACCGACCGCATTTCGGCACTGGCCCGCAGGCTTAATGTGTGGCTCGTGCCAGGCTCGTTGCTGGAAACAGACAACGGGAACACTTTCAACACAGCCATCGCCGTTTCACCGCAAGGCGAGATCGTGGCCCGCTACCGGAAGCTCTTCCCTTGGCGGCCGTTCGAAACCACCACGCCCGGAGATTCGTTCGTCACGTTCGACATCCCCGGCTGCGGACGCATTGGCCTGGCCATCTGCTTCGACGGCAGCTTCCCGGAAGTGGCGAGGCAGTTGGCCTGGCTGGGCGCCGAAGTCATTATCCAGCCAACCCTCACCACCACACGGGACAGGGCCATGGAGATTGTCATGTCCCAGGCCAACGCCTTCGCCAACCAGGTCTACGTGGTGAACGTCAACGGCGCGTCCCCGTCCGGGGTTGGCGAGAGCGTCATCGTGGATCCCGAGGGCACCATCATGCAGCATGCCCGGGGTGGGGAAGAGATCCTCTTTGCCGTCCTGGACCTGGACCGCGTTACCCAGCTGCGCCGTTACGGAACCCACGGCATCAACCGCCCGTGGACCCAACTCCGTGACCAGGAAGGCCTGTTGTCCTTCCCGATGTTCGGCGGCGCCCACTTCCAGTCCCCGGATTGGAACGAGCCCAGCACGGCGGGCCAGCGGAGCACGGCTGCACCGGCCTGACCAGCCCCGGCTTTAACTGGAGAAGCGGGGGGGGGCGGGGGCCCGCGGCGGGGCGGGGGGGGGGTGGGTAGCGGGTGGGGGGGAGGGCGAGCGGATGCACGACCCGGGGGGCGGGGCCGCCCCGGAGGGGGGGG
>NZ_JAJOHP010000033.1:0-53922 GCF_021109375.1 Arthrobacter sp. AK01 | reverse complement strand
CCGTGGGGGTTTGCGGCGGAGGGGGGACTGGCGTTGCGGAAGGACTCGGCGTTGACGTTGGGCCTGGAGCAAGGGTTGGGCCCGGAGTCGGCACCAGGGCCGGGAAGGTCGGTGGCCCTGTGGGTGCGAACGTCGGAAACAGTGGTTGCGTCGGGGACGGCGCGGGCTTTGGGAACCCGATGGGTGCTGTTTTCGTGGGCATAGGAAAGGGAAACAAGGCTGGCTTCTCGATCCCTCCGTTTGACGGCTCATCGCGGCCCGGTAGTTCGGACTCCTCGTCTTCCCCGGCTCCAGGGCCGGGCGGATCTGTGCCATGGGAAACTTGCCCACCAGAGGTAGGGTACGCCTCCGCCACAGGCGGGCCCACCGCGGCCGGTCCTCCACCTCCAAACGCCACCGCCGCGCCCACCGTCACTGCCGCGACGGCCAGCACACCTGCGCCCACTTTCAAGAAGAAGGCCATCTCCTTGTGCGGCACGCCGTGCACCAAGCCGGCGCCCGCCCCGGCGCCGGTGCCCGCCCCTGCAAGAGCTGGAAAGACGGAGGTAAACGCTGCACCTGCGACCAACGGGAAGACCACAGCCCGCATGGCTGACTGGACGTCATTGAGATCCAGGAGCAAGGCAGTGCACTTGGGGCAGTTCTCAAGATGTGCCTGAACCCTGTCCTGGCTCCTCCGGTTCAGCCCGTCCCGGGAGTACGCGCCCAACTGGGTTGAGTATTCCTCGCAGTCTTCCCCTGCCGAGGACCTGATGTGGTTCTGAAGGTAGGCCTGGCGCAGGCGTTCCCGTGCGCGGAGGGCAAGGGAGGAGACTCCATTGGGAGTCAGGCCAAGCAGCGGCGAAACTGCAGCGGGCTTCAGCCCCTCGATGTCCACGTACCAAAGGACTTCCTGCCAACGGGCAGGAAGAGAGCGGAATGCCTGGGCCACCGCTGTTGACTCGAACGCAGCCAGGGCTGGATCATCATGGGCAATTGCCGAATCCAACATGTAAGACTCAGATGTTGGGCGTGTACGGGTCGCCGCCCTGTTCATGAGGTGGGCCGTTCGCCGGACGGCGGTCAGAAGGTACGCGCGGAAAAAGGAATCAGGTCCCTTCCCCGCGGCCAGGGCCTGGTAAACAGAGGCGAAAGCGTCAGCCACAACATCGTCCACGTCAGCAAAGTTGTCCAGTTGCGCTGTGGCCACCGTTCGGGCAATGGAACGGTGCCGCCCATAGAGCGTCTCGAACGCAGCTTTGTCCCCCGAACGGACCTGCAGGACCAGTTCCATGTCGCTGTCCGCCATGGCGACGGCACCGCCGTCGTGCGTTCCGCGCCGCCCCTGGCCCCCCATTGGAGCCGATTCGCCCATGCCGCTACCCGCTTCGGACACGGCATCATACGCGGGCAAACAAGACCTTCGTGAGGCCTGCATGCGGGACCACGCTGCTGTAGCCCCAGTGCGGCAGCCGCGCCCGGTGCCACATTCCAGCCCCAGCCTAAGGCCCGGAACCGATCAAGTGAACACCATCGGACCGGGTTTTACGTCGATGGCTCCAGTGGCCGACGAGGTGGGCCGGACGTGAGCTTGGCTGGCAGGATGCGGGCGAAGAAGCTGACCACCTTGTACCTGCGCGTCGGTATGGAAACGCCTCTGCCTTCGGCGTTGTCCTCCAGCCCTTCGCGCACCACTCGTTCGGCTGTGAGCCACAGGAATCGGGGAGCCACGGACTTATCCATGCCCATGCGATCGTGGAACTCGGTGTGGGTGAAACCCGGGCAAACCGCGGTGATCTGCACTCCGGATTTCGCGTAGGTGATGTTGGCCCACCGGCTGAACGTCACTTGCCAGGCCTTGGCAGCAGAGTAGGTGCCCCTGTTGGCGAACGCTGCCACGCTGGCGACGTTGATGATCCGGCCCTTCCCCCGTGCCAGCATCACTTCGAGCGCAGCGTGGCACAGCTCCATGGGTGTCTGGACGTGCAGCCGAAGGTGTCGCCGTTCCTCATCCAGGCCGTTCCTTTCGAATGGCTTCAACAACCCGATGCCGGCGTTGTTGACCAGCACGTCCACCGGACGGCCAGCGTCCCGCAACCGGTCCGCCACTGCCGAAACCCCGACGTCGGTGGTCAGGTCCGCGGACAGGACCTCCGCCGAGATACTGAAGTCGCGTTCAAGCTCTTCTGCCTTTTCCTTCAGGCGTTCTTCGTCGCGGGCTACCAGGACCAGGTGGTGTCCGGCTTCGGCGAGTTGGCGGGCGAATTCCGCACCGAGCCCGGCGGTGGCCCCAGTGACCAAGGCGGTGAGTTCATTGGCTCGTGTCGTCATGCGCCAAGACTAGTCCCCTCCCCGGCCCGCGCCGGGATGGCACCTCATGACGATACGGCCGAGGAGGATTGCCACTAACAGGAACGTCGGTGCGTAAGATGGTTTTGAAACGATGCAAAGCCGCAAAGGATTTCCATGGTCAACGACGCCCCATCCCAGCATGAGCCACTGGTCCTCAACAACAACGGCGCCTGGTGCTGGTTCCAGGATGAGCGGGCACTCATCGACCCCGCCAACAACTCGCTGCTGCTCGGGTCGGTTGCCGCACCGGAGGGCCCGGGAGGGCTTGAACGCGGGGGCAACATCGAAGTCGCTGTCCTGGATCTTGCTACCGGCGAGTGCAGCATCCACGTCCTCCACGAACGCCTGGAGGCCGATGACCACAATGCGCCGGCTCTCCTGATCCGGCCGGATGGCCGTTACGTGGCAATGTACGCCAAGCACAAGACGGACAACTACTCACGGTGGCGGGTTTCCACCCGCCCGCACGACGCTTCCGCATGGGAACCGGAGCAGCAGTTCGATTGGACTGAGCTGGCGGACGGCCGCGGTGCCACCTACTCCAATCTGCACCGGCTCGACGCCGAAGAACGGGTCTATAACTTTGTCCGCGCCATCAACGACGACCCCACGCTGCTGGTCTCCGACGATGACGGCAGCACCTGGAGCTACGGCGGCAAGCTCTTCACCCGCCCGAAGATCGGCTATGTCAACGGCTACACCCGGTACGTGTCCAACGGCGTTGACCGCATCGACCTCATCACCACGGACCACCACCCGCGCGACTTCAACAACAGCATCTACCACGGCTACATCCAAGGCGATGGGCTCCACGACGCCGGGGGGACCGTGGTTGGCAAGCCCGTCATCGGTTCGGCCGGCGTCAACCAGATGGCCCTCACCACCGTTTTTGAGGCCGGGATGACGCTCGACGGCGACACCCTCACCCATGGCTGGACTACTGACCTTCGCCGGCAGGGCAAGGAACTTGCCGCGATCGTCACCTGCCGGGCCAACGACGTCAACGGTCCGCTGCAGCGGGAGCAAATGCTCGACGTCGACGATCACCGCCTGCTGTACGCCCGCTTTGATGGGGTGCGCTGGGAACTTCATCCGCTCGCCGTCGCCGGTGCGGGCCTGCTGCCGCACGAGCAGGACTACACAGGGCTGGGCGCCGTGGACCCCAACAACCTGGACCGGGTGTACATCTCCACGCCGGTAGATCCACGGACGGCTGTTGCTACCGCGCACTACGAGATCTACCGCGGTGTAACTTCCGACGCCGGAGTGAGCTGGACGTGGGAAGCCGTGACCGAAGACTCCTCCGTGGACAACCTCCGCCCGATGGTGGTGCCCGGCGACCCGTCGGTGCACGCAGTGTGCTGGTTCCGGGGATCAATGAAGTCCTCGCAGGCGTATGAGACCGAGGTGGTACTGCGCCTGACTAGGCGAACTTAGCCAACGGGTTCGCCAGCCGGCCCGCCATCTGGAGTCCTCCGGAGGGATCCGAGATGTCCAGCATCTGCTGGTTGTTCCGCAACTGCAGGCGGTTGAGGCATGACAGTTCGAAGTCGGCCGCGAAGAGATCGTGCATGGCGAACTGGTCTGCAAGCTCCGGGTGGCGCTGCTGGTATTCGCGGAGCACCGCAGCTGCGGTTCCCCAGAACTCGTCCTCGCGCAACGTCCCGTCCTCCACAAGGATGGCTCCAAGGAAGCGGAAGATGCAGTCGAACACGTCCGTGAAGATCGCCAGGACCATTTCCTCGGCAGGGATCTCGGCCTTCACGCGGGAGACCTCCTCCGGCAGTTCCAGCCTGTCCCCCATGACCACGATTTCCTCGGCGATGTCCTTCATGATTGCGCGGACCGGCACACCGTTCTCGAGGATCAGGATCACGTTTTCGCCGTGGGGCATGAACGCGAGCTCGTACTCGTAGAGGCAGTGGACCAGTGGCACCAGGTAGGCCTCGAAGTAGCGGCGAAGCCACTCTGTGGGTGCCAGGCCTGAACGTTCAATCAGGGACGTGACCACGGAGTTCCCGGCCCCATCAACGTGCAGCAGCGATGCCATGGTGGCCAACTGCTGGCCGTCCTTGAGCAGCGGAAGGGGACTTTCCCTCCACAGCGCCGAGAGCATCTTCCGGTAGGGAGAGCCCTTGGCGGAGGCGGCCTCGTAGTAGTGGTTGTGGTAACCGATGGCTGCTGATTCGCGGATCATGGCCAGGCCCCGGTTCTGGAGCTCCTGGTCGTTTCCGATCAGTTCCTGCAACCAGTCGTTGATGGCCGGCGTCGCTTTCATGTACTGCGGGGACAAGCCACGCATGAAGCCCATGTTCAGCACGGACATGGCCGTCTTGACGTAGGCCTTCTCCGGGTAGTCGGTGTTGAAGAACGTGCGGATGGACTGCTGCGCCTGGTAGGCGTCCTCCCCGGCTCCGAGGTGGACAATGTGGCGCTGTGCGATTTCTGCCGCGAACGTCACGGTGAGTTTGTTGTCCCACTGCCAGGGGTGGACTGGCATGAGCAGGTAGTCCTCGGGGTCCAGTCCGGATGCGGAGAGTTCAGCGTTGAACCAATCAAGCGTGGCTGGTCCGAGCTCGGCTTCAAAATGGGTCCGGTAATCCAGTCCTGCGCTGGACGTGAACACCGCCTTGCTGCGGTGCACCGCGATCCACTGCAGCTTCACCGTGGCACCCGTTTCCGGCGCGAAGGCGTGGTAGTCGGCAATCCCGAAGCCCAGCCGGCCATTGTTGGCCACGAAGCAAGGGTGCCCCTCGGTCATGCTGTGTTCGATGGCCTGGAAGTCGGCAGCGCGGTCAGCCCCGCCAGTGATGCCCGCAGCCAACTGGGCTGAGCTGAACGGTTTGCCCTGCTTGTACGCGTGGCTGGCCAGCGTACTGCTGATTTCCTCCAGATAGACAGGCAGCATTTCCTGGCGGATGGCCAGTGCCTCATGGAACTCGGCGATGAAGTCCAAAGCGTCCACCGGCAATTCCTCGCCGTCACGCAGCTTCACGATGGATTCCGCGGAGACGGACCAGTGCTCCAACTGCAGGAGGCGCGCCCGGAAGCGGTACTCAACGGTGTCGTCGTCGCTCACCACCTTGTAAAGGCCGACGCCGGCGCCCTCCTCCCGGATCAGCTCCGGGACCAGGATGCGTTCGTGCGAGAACTCGGCGATGGCCTTGCGGACCAGGTGCCTGTTGGCAATGGCCCAGCGTTCAGGGGTCAGGTGGGACACGGAATCAATGGCGGTGGTAGTCGCGTTGTCGGCAGTGGTGGTCACAGGGATTCTCCTCTGGTCGCCGCGACAGGCGCGGCCAGAATCGGGGTCAGGGTTGCGAGGAAATCCTCGCGCGTGCAGAAGCTCAGCAGGCCCTGCTTGTGGTCTTCGGCGGGATCGACGGCGGGAAGGGTCACCACGCCATGCGGACGGAAGCCCACTTTTTCGTTCAGGACATGGATCTTGTGGTTCCGGGCGTCAGGCTCGACGACGACCCGCAGGGTTTCCGCGTCAGCGAACAGTTCGGCCATCACGGCCTGCATGACGGACGTAGTGAACCCAGGCTGCGGTTCGCCGGATGGCGGGGATACCAGGAGGTGCATGCCCACATCACCGGGCTGGACCTCGTAGACGTCCGCCAACGGCGATGACTCGGGACGGTACCGCTCCATCAGGAAGGCGGGAACGCCGTCGTCGAGCCCCAGGAACGCTTGGTGATGGCCCGAATCCGAGATGTTCGTGTACTCCTCCACAACATCCTGCTCACTGGCGGAAACCATGCCCCAGAACCGCGCGTACTCCTGGCTGACCCAGCTGTGGAGGACAGGTGCGTCCGTCACTGGATCGACGGGCCGGAAGGTGAAGCTCATACGGTTGCCCCCACTGCATCCGGAAACGCTGCGGCCACGGGAGCGGGAGCGCCGAACTGTTGGAAGGCGATGCTGCGCTCGATCGGGTAGACCTCGCGGCCCGTGATTTCGCGCAGGATGCAGGAGTTGCGATAGGCCGCCATGCCGAGGTCCGGGGTGACGAAGCCGTGCGTGTGCAGCTCCGCGTTCTGGACGAAGATTTCGCCGGGTTCGACGCCGGTCCCATAGTTGCGCTCGACGTCGAAACGGCCCTTGGAATCGCGGCGGATCCGGTCCTGGATGCCGGCCAGGAAGGCGGGCTCCTTGTAGGTATAGCCGGTAGCGAGGACGACGGCCTCGGACTCCAGGCTGTAGTCGCGGCCGTGTTCCTCATGGTGCAACTGGAGGGCGTGGGTACCAGTGGTGGGGTCCCACTCTGCGGCGGTGAGGGACGAGTGCGTGTGCAACTGCGTATCCACCATGCCGGAGAGGCTCTTGGTATAGAGGAGATCGTAAATGTCGTCGATCAGGTCCGAGTTGATGCCCTTGTACAGGTTCTTCTGGCTCTTGATCAGCGAATCGCGCTGCCCGCCCGGGAGCGAGTGGAAGTAGTCCACGTATTCCGGGGAAGTCATCTCAAGGGTGAGCTTGGTGTATTCCAGCGGGAAGAAGCGGCCGGAACGGGTCACCCAGTTGAGCTGGTAGCCGTAGACGTCGATTTCCTGAAGCAGTTCGTAGTACAGCTCCGCGGCGCTCTGGCCGCTGCCCACGATGGTGATGCTGCGCTTGGACTGCAGCTCACTCTTCCTCGACAGGTAGTCGGCGTTGTGGAGGACAAGTCCGCCGGCTTCGACTATCCCCGCGCAGGAGTCCGGAACATACGGGGACGTGCCAGTGCCAAGGACCAGTTTGCGGGCGCGAAGCACCTCAGCGCCGTCCGGGCCCTGCACCGAAAGGCGGTATACGCCGTCGTCGTACGCCACATCCAGCACATCCGTGCTAAAACGAACGGATTCAAGCTGGCCGGCCACCCACTGGCAGTACTGGTTGTACTCGGCGCGCAACGGGTAGAAGCTCTCCCGGATATAGAAGCGGTACAGGCGGCCTGTCTGCTTCAGGAAGTTCAGGAACGAGAACGGCGACGTCGGGTCGGCAAGCGTCACGAGGTCCGCCATGAACGGGACCTGCAGGTGCGCGGGCTCCAGCATCATGCCAGGGTGCCAGTCGAAGGACTCACGGCGGTCCAGGAACACGCAGTCCAGGTTCTCCACCGGTTCGCTCAGCGCGGCCAGGCCCAGGTTGAAAGGCCCGACGCCGATTCCGGCGACGTCGTAGATCTTGCCGTTGTCTTGGGTGCTCACGCTGCAGCCTCCGTGGTGTCCGCAAGCAGGCTGTGGCCCGTCCGGCGGATAAGTTCGATGATTTCCTGGATGTCCCTCAGGCTCGCCTCGGCGTTGAGGAGGGTGAATTTGAGGTAGTGGCGGCCAGCCACCTTGGTGCCGGCAACCACGGCCTCGCCGGAGGCGAAGATGGCTGCGCGGATGGCCGGGTTGAGGACGTCTGCAGCATCGTCGTTAAGGGGGGCGCCATCAACCAGCGGGCGGTAGCGGAACACCAGGGTGCTCAACTGGGGCTCGGCGGCGAGCTCGAATTCGGCGTCGTCAGCCAGCAGCGTCCCCACCCGGGCGGCGAGGTCGATCGCTTCATCGAACAGGGCGCCGATCGCGTCGGCACCCATGATGCGCAGCGTGAGCCACAGCTTCAGGGCGTCAAAGCGGCGGGTGGTCTGGATGCTCTTGTCCACCTGGTTGGGGATCTCGGCCTTCGCGGCGCTCTCCGGGTTGAGATAGTCCGCGTAATAGGTGACGTGGCCCATCATGGAGCCGTTGCGGACCAGGACTGCGCTGGAGCTGACCGGCTGGAAGAAGGTCTTGTGGAAGTCGACGGTGACGGAGTCCGCAAGGTGGATCCCGTTCAGGAGGTGGCGATGGCGGCCGGAAACGATGAGTCCTCCACCGTAGGCGCCGTCCACGTGCAGCCAGGAATCGTAAGCACGAACCAAGGCGGCCATTTCGGACAGCGGGTCAACCGAACCGAAGTCCGTTGTCCCGGCAGTGGCCACTACCGCCATCGGCACCAGTCCGGCGTCGTGCGCTTCGGCCAAAGCAGCCGCAAGTGCGGTGGGGTCCATGCGGTGGTCTTCGGTCGTGGGCACTGCAATGACGGCGTCGAAGCCCAGGCCCAGCATGGAAGCGGACTTCTGAATGCTGAAGTGGCTGTCCACGGAGGTGAAGATCCGGAGCCGGTCCAGCAGGTGCGGCAGGCGCGCGTCCCCCTTCGCGGCCCGCAGCTTGGCAACGGCATGGTTGCGGGCAATCAGCAATGCCTGGAAGTTGGACTGGCTGCCACCCGAAGTGAACACGCCGTCGGCATCGGCGTCGAAACCGATGCGCTCCGCGGTCCAATCGATGAGTCGGCGCTCGATCATGGTGGCTCCGGCGCTCTGGTCCCAGGTGTCCATGGAGGAGTTCACGGCCGAGAGCACCGCTTCGCCAACCAACGCGGGAATGACCACCGGGCAGTTAAGGTGCGCGGCGTAGCGGGAATCGTGGAAGTAGATGGCGTCCTTGAGGTAGAGCTCGTCCAGCTCCTCGAGGGCGGCGGCTGTGTCCGGCAAGGGACGCTCAAGATCGACGGCACCCACCTTGGCCTTCAGTTCAGCATGCCCGACGCCGGTGAACGGCTGGGTGGTCCGCTGGACTTTGGTGGAGACAGCATTGACTCCTTGAAGAACCTGCGCGACGTAGCTGGGCGAATTTCGTGCGTTGAACAGCTGGTTGGTGGCAGCGAGGGCCAGTTCCACCTTGGAGCCAAAATCCTGCTCCTGAGCGATCCGCTCTTCGACACTAGGTGACGTCACGTCAGCTTCCTTCCATTGCGTTGGGGCGCTTATTAGCAAAGGCAAGCCTTACTTAGGCAAGCCTTTCCGTCAAACTTTTGTGACCTATTTCGCTTAGAAGGCGGTTTCTCGCGCTTGTACCGCCCGGTAGCGCGTCATTGACTTTTCTTCGGGCCCTCTTGGGTGCAAAATATGGCACTCTTTTCGGCCACGGAGTGTCGCCCTCGGGCCATGTGCTGGGCCCCGCCTCCCAGGGGGCATGGAGTAGTAGAGTGCAAGGACTATCCACTGCCAACGGTTGGGGGACCACATGAAGGACCACGTTCACGAGCGCATCGGCTTCCGCGAAATCGACGAACATGGCAACGCCGTGCGGGCCGTCAGTCCCCATGTGCCGGAGACCGCAGGCCCGGAACGCAAGCGCTTCCCGGTCAACCCGTTCATCATTGCGTTGTGGGTTCTGGACGCCGGCCTTGCGTGGTTCGGAATGTGGGCACTTACTGCGGCGATGAGCGCGGTTGCGGGTCCTATACCAGTCCAGTCCGCCGAGTCGGCCCAACTGAACTTCATGATCTTCTCCAACGCACCATATGCGCTCTTGGGCTCCATCCTGATCACCGCTGCTCTCCTCTTGTGGCACGCGGTTCAGTGGCAAAAAAAGTGGCCGACCAGGTAGTAGATACCCGATCGGCCGCTCCTTCCTGGTTCCAGTTACAGGACCGTGGCCCCCAGAACGCACTTAAGCGCCGTGGCAGGCCTGGTCACCTCTGCGTTCGCGACCCAGTCAAGGGCCTCGCCTGCTGCGGCGTCCTCGAAGGTCTGCTCACCCCGGGCCAGGACGGCCGAGGTTGTCGGATCCACCCAGCTGACAGTGATCTTGACCGTGCCTTTGGTTCCCTCAGGAGGAGTCACGGTCCCCTTTGCCGTCACCTTTCCAGGCGCTGTATCGCAGGAGGTCATCTTGGTGGCCCCAATGATGCCCGTGCCGGGGTTGGCCGGTCTTGCCTCGCCTGTCGTAGCGGCCTGGGTTGTCGTTGACGACGGCGGCGTCCCCGCCTCGCTGCTTGAGGACGACGAGCAACCTGCAAGTGCAGTTGCAGAAACAAGCACCCCCGCAATACACGCGACTGTCTTCTTCATGTGATGACTACCTGGTTCTTTCCAGTTTTGTGGGTTCACGTTTGTGAGTTCAAGGAAAATACGCGGCAACCGGGGTTGGGGCCCCGGGTGCCGCGCACTCTTGTCCTACGCCTCGGAACGCTGACGACGTCCAACGAGGAACAGGAACAGTCCCGAGCCAACAACCAGGAGGCTGATCGGCAGCACGGTGAGGACAACTCCCGTGTTGGCCAGTGGGCCTCCAGATTGGTTCGGAACCACCGGCGGGAACGTCACAACAACACTTGCAGGTGGAGTGGTGACAGGGGGTCCCGTCGGAGGCGTACCCGTCACGGTCGCCGAATTGGCGACCCTGCCGGCGTTGATATCCGCCTGGGTGATTGCGTACGTAGCCGTGGCAGTCACCATCTGGCCGGGCAGCAAGGTCCCGGCAGCACCGGGCCACACGTAAGCCAAGTCCGACAGGCCGGGCATCAAATCGTTGACAGCAACGTCCGTTATGGGCACGTTCCCAGTGTTCTTTGCCTTGAACTTATAGGTGATGATGTCACCCACTTGGGTGGGGTCTCCCACTGCTGACGCATCCGCTGTCTTGGTGAACTCCACGCCGGAATCCGGCGTGAGCGGGGTGTCCGTTTCGCCCGGAGGAGGCCCTACCGGCGGACCGGCGGGCGGAGTGCCCGTGGTCGTGGCGCTGTTGGCGACATGGCCGGCGTCGATATCAGCCTGTGTGATCGCGTATGTTGCCGTAGCCGTCACGGTTTCACCGGGCATCAGGGTCCCTGCAACACCAGGCCAGGTGTAGGTCAACGCCGAGAGACCAGCCAGCGGATCGGTAATGGACACGTTGGCGAGCTTCACGTTGCCGGTATTCCTGGCCGTGAAATCGTAGGTGATCACGTCACCCACCTTCGACGGCCTGTCGATTGCCGGTGCCACAGCGGTCTTGCTGAACTCCATCGCAGGAGCCGTGATCAGCGCGGTGTCCGTTTCGCCCGGAGGAGGCGTGAAGGCGGGACCCGTCGGCGGGGTGCCAGTGGTCGTGGCGCTGTTGGCGACATGACCGGCGTCGATATCAGCCTGTGTGATGGCGTACGTTGCCGTAGCCGTCACGGTTTCACCGGGCAACAGGGTCCCTGCAACACCAGGCCAGGTATAGGTCAACGCAGACAGGCCAGCCAGCGGATCGGTGATGGCAACATCCTTCAACGTGACGTTTCCGGTGTTCTTCGTGGAGAAGGCGTACGTGATCACGTCGCCAGACGTTGAAGGGTCCTGGACTGCCGAAGCGTCTGCAGACTTGCTGAACTCCATTGCCGGCTTCGGGGTCAACGGGGTATATGTCGTTCCGGGCGGCGGGGTGACTGGCGGACCGGTGGGTGGAGTGCCAGTGGTCGTGGCCCTGTTGGCGACATGGCCGGCGTCGATATCAGCCTGCGTGATCGCGTACGTTGCGGTGGCAGTCACTGCCTGGCCGGGGAGGAGCTCGCCCGGGGTGCCCGGCCATGCGTAAGTGAGCGGCGAGAGACCCACCAGCGGATCATTGATGGCCACGTTGGTCAACGCAACGTTCCCGGTATTCGCGGACGTGAACGTGTAGGTCATCAGATCGCCTGCAACAGAGGGATTCTGAATCGCTGAAGCGTCAGCAGTCTTGCTGAATTCCATGGCCGGACCAGGAGTCAACGGAGTATCGGTTCCTGCGGGCGGCGGGGTGACTGGCGGACCGGTGGGTGGAGTACCAGTGGTCGTGGCGCTGTTCGCGACGTGGCCGGCCTCAATGTCAGCCTGTGTGATCGCGTATGTTGCCGTGGCCGTGACGGCCTGGCCGGGGAGCAGTTCGCCGGGAGTTCCCGGCCACGTATAAACCAGCGCCGAGAGACCGGCCAGCGGATCATCGATGACCACACCCGTCAGTTTCACGTTCCCGGTGTTCGCGGACGTGAACGTGTAGGTCATCCGGTCACCCACAACCGACGGATTCCGGATGCCGGAAGCGTCGGCTGACTTGCTGAACTCCATGGCCGGACCAGGTGTCAACGGAGTATCGGTTGCTGCGGGCGGCGGGGTGACTGGGGGACCTGTCGGAGGATTACCCGTGGTGGTTGCCAGGTTGGCTATATGACCCGCGCCAATGTCCGCCTGGGTGATCGCGTAGGTCGCCATGGCGGTGACGGTCTCCCCGGGCAGCAATGTACCCGGCGTGCCCGGCCAGGTGTAAGTCAGTGCGGACAGGCCATCCAGCGGGTCATTAATGGTGACGCCGGTCAGCGGCACATTTCCGGTGTTCCTGGACGTAAAGGTGTACGTGATCCGGTCACCCACAACCGACGGATTCCGGATGCCGGACGAGTCGGCGGACTTGCTGAACTCCATCTCCGGTGCCGGGACGGCGGTGTTGGTGAGCACGCAGCTGATATCGGCGCCGGCAACGGGCACCAGATCCAGCGAACCATCAAAAGCATCACCGTTGGGCAGTTCGGCCTGCAGCCCGTTGGCGTCGAGGCACGTGATGGCACTGTCATAGCTGGCCAGGTTGGCGCCACCCGACTCGGTCAGGAAGTAGGTGGCGTTTGCGTTGGCCACGTATTCGCCGGTCATGCCCGTACCGGCAGTAACGGTGGAACCCGTACCCGTGGTGGTCGCGTTGGCGGTGTTGCTGACAATCGGTCCTGTGGCTGAACCCGTACGGATTTCAACGGTGAATTGATCCGAATCCAGCAGTCTCGGGGCGTCCAGTGCCTTGGTCAGTTGGAGGCGCGGTGCACGAACGATGAGAGTGGCGTTTGCCGGAGGATTGAGGTTGGTCGCGATGTTGGCGGGACCGTTGACATACGTTCCTTCCTCGGCGGCCGTGACATCCACGGTGATGGTGCATGAGGTCATCCCCAACGCCATGTCACCGCCGGCGACAGAAATGGTGTTGCTTCCAGCCACCGCCGTCCGCACCAAGGGATTGGTTCCCGAGGCTTGCACACAGGTGCCCCCGATGTTGGGAGTACCGGCGACAACCACTCCTGCCGGGAGGGTGTCCGTGATGAACCAGTCGTTCTTGGCCTTCAGATCATCGGTGTTGGTCACCGTAAGCGTGACCTTGGAGATTCCGCCCGGCCCGATGATGGACGGCGTGAAGGCCTTGTCCACCTGGGGGGTGACGTCCACGATCTGCGGGAGGTCGAAGGCGACGTCGTTACCGGATCCGGTGGTGGCTTCATTCCTTAGCTCAAGGCCGAGGGAGGGGGTTGTGCCTGCGGGAATCTGGTAGGCAGCCGATTGGAGCTTGGTGACCTGCACTTTTGCCAGATTGCTGCCGCCACAGGGGTCAAGCCCTGTGCTGAGCACTTGCCGTGTGCCGTTGATGAGAAGGCTGAAGGTCTCACTGGCGTGTGCCGCGTGGCAATTGACTTGGGCGAAGTAGCCGGATACGGCGTAGTAGTGGCCCGCGATCGCGGGAATAGTGTTGGCTTTGGTCCGGAACTGGACACCCGGCGCAATGATTCCCGAGGCACTGTTGGTGTACTCGGAGAGCGACTGGTTGCTGGCGGCCTGCGCTGCCGTCTGCCCTTGCGCCAAGCCAAGGGCAGTCGACATTTGCTGGATTTGGCCCCAGCCGTCGGGCTGGTTCCTGAGGCAGCCGGTATCGGAGGTTGGCAGCGGGGTCAGGGAGTTCAGTATCCAGCCGTCGCATTGTCCGCCGGCGGGAGTGTAGGGCGTATCAGCCGTGTACATCTCGTTGGCTGCGGCGGGGCCGCCCGCGTAGTTGAGAATGCTGATGGCACCAGCGGTGGCATTCTGGTTCGAGAAGTCTTCCGTGTAGACGGGGGTGCCTGGCTGGGCTACGCCAGGGGTGCCGGGCGTGGTGGCCAAGACTGGCGGCGCTACGGCGCCACCCATCCACAGCGACATGATCGCTGCGGCGGCAACTGCCGCCAACAGCTTCTGTGAACGTGCGTGTTTCACGGGTTTTCTCGCTTCTAGTGGTCACGCAAGAGGCCGGTCCACAGCATGAACCGGCATCGAGCTAGGCTTCTCGCCAGTACTCCAGTGGAAGAAGTCGCGTGTTCGTGACGCGAAAATCTGAGAAATTTTCAAAAAATATTCAAGAAAATTCTGGCCAGTCGACTCCCGGGCAGGTTCTGCCGGGCCTGGAATGCCAACCGCAGGCTCGTGAAAGTGCCGGTCATAGCCCGCTGGCGTAGCGAAAACCGGGTCACCTGCACCACGCAGAAGGCGCCTAGTGGAAGGTGTTGGTGAAGTTCTTGGTGACGACGCCCTGCCCGGTGAACCGGTAGTTCAACGTTCCACTCCCGGCGGAAGCAGGCATGGCAATTCCCAGCGTGAACGCGAGGCCGTTGTTGGCCAGGGAATCAGTGGCGCAACGAACCTGGCGGACGCTCGAAGAATCGTTGGCGCATGTCCATCCAGCTGGGGCAACGGTCTGTCCCGCCACAAAGGTCGCTTGGTCCGGAAGGGTGAACAGCACGTCACCGCTTGTCGGTACGCCCTCACCTTGAAGCGAAAACTGCACCTGCAGTTCCCGTTCTGTTGGAATCGAGCCCTGGGAGGCCGAGAACGCGGCGTCAACCGTTTGGGTTGTGGGCGCCGTGGGCGTCGAGGCCGTGGCTCCGGGCGTCGACACTACGGTCCCGGAGTCGACTACGATGGCACTTCGCGGCGACGGCGCCACCGGAGGAACCACGACGGCGGGAAGCTGCGGTGCCGCTTCCACGGGAGGGCTCGACGCCTGCTGGGGTGCCGGCTCTGGCGCTTGCGACGCAGTGGGACTGGGCGTCGCCGTGGGAACCGATTCCTTCACCGGCGGGACGTCGGACGTCGCTTCGGAAGTGACAGTGGACTGCGAAGCCGGGTCTGGCTGAAGAATCCATGCCAGAGCTGCAGCCAACGCGACCACACCCAGCACAATGGCAGCGGTCAACTTCCATACTTTGCTGACGCTGCCGAACGCGTGCGTGGCGACGTTGCCCGGCGCAGCGCTTCCTGCGCCCGTGGCCGTGCCTGCAGCCGTTCCTCCGAAGCCAATGGCTGCAGCAACAGCCGGGGTGAAAGTGATCCCCGTGAGCAACGGGAACAGGATGGCGCGCATGCCGCTTTGGACGTCATTGAGTTCAAGCAACAAAGCCGTGCATTTGGCGCAGCCTTCCAGGTGACTGCCGACCCTTTCCTTCGACGTCCGTTTCAGCGCATTGCGGGCGTACTTCCCCAATTGGCTGGCATATTCGTCACAGGCTTCGTCAACCGTATTGCTGATGTGCTGTTGCAGGTAAGCCTGGCGCAGGCCCTCCCGGGCCCTTAGCGCCAATGCCGAAACACCGTTGGGGGTAAGCCCCACGAAGGGGGCAGCCGCTGCGGGCTTCAGGCCTTCGATGTCCAAGTGCCAAAGAACGGCCTGCCAACGCTCAGGCAATGATTTGAAAGCCTTGGCCATGATGCTCGACTCGAGGTCGCTGAGGACGGGATCGTCATCCAGGACAGCCACATCGAGAAGCGTCTGATCATCCGCCACCGGCATGCGGCGGGCCTTGCGGTTCCGATCGTGGGCGGTACGCCGCACAACTGTCAGGAGGTAGGACCGGAAGAACTCCTTGGGCCCCTTGCCTTCTGTCAGCAGTTGGAAGATGGAGGCAAAAGCCTCGGCGACGACGTCATCGGCATCGCTGGGGTTGTCCGATTGGGCACGAGCCACATAGTGGGCGACCTTCACATGCCGCTCATAAAGCACATCGAAGGCGTTCGTGACGCCCTGGCGCACCAATGAAATGATCTGGGGATCGCTGTCGGAGGCCATCGCCAAAGTTGGTGACGCCCCATCAGCGCCTACCGCAAATACTTGATCCATAAACAATAGTGTGACATCAGAAACTGTTTGACTTGAATCGAGCGTTCCCTGCCTGTAGAGAACTCCTGCTTTCGCATCACGATTCCCCCTCGCGCCCCACGTATATGACGTGACCTTCCAATCCCCCTGGTGCGAATCGAGGAACCATGGACATCCAGCGCCCCCGCCCCTTCCTGAAACTGATGCGTGCCATCCATAAGGACGCCGCGCAGCAACAGAACACCATCGTTCGCGTTGTGCCGCCCCTCCGCTCGGCCGTCCTCGCCAGGAAGATCAATGCGGGACATGTTGCCCTGGTCTATGGAGCTGACAGGCCCGTGGCCATTCCGGGCGATACCGTCATCTTCACAGCGTGGATCACCAACGACTCCCCAAGCCACCTGCGGGACGTGACGCTTGTACCCCGTTCCTTCACCAACGAGGGCATGGAGATGCTGTCCTACACGGCAGAACCCGTCGAGCGTGACTTGCGGATCCGCCGCCTGGCTCCCGGCCAATCCGTGATGCGGAGCTTTTCCTACCTGGTTACGGACGCCGACCACGTCCATGGCGGCAGCCTGGTCAGCGCAATGCAGGTCCGCGCGACATGCCGCGGCCAGGTAGTTTCCGATGAGCACGACGCAATCGTCTCCCTCAGCGGTACGCGGAGGGACTGGCCGTTCCCGTCCGACAGGGCCGAACAACCGCGAAGGCGCAGTAAGGACCCCGGGCAGCCGGTGCCCGCCTAGGCCCTACTCGTTGTCCGGTTCGCCCACCGGCTTCTCAGCGGGCCAGTCGACATCCTGCTCGTAGCCTTCGTGCTTTTTCAGGTACGCAGCGATGTACGGGCAATGCGGAATGATGCGCTTGCCGGACGCCACCACATCGTCCAAAGCAAAATGGGCCAGCACTTTAGCCAGGCCTTGGCCATTGAACTGGGGCTTCGTTTCGGTATGGATGAAATCGATGTGACCGGGCCGGTCCAGGAACTGGGAAATCACGGCCAGTTCGCCGTCTACGTGCAGCTCATAGCGGTGGAATTTGTCATTGCGCACCGTAGTGACGCCAGGGCGAAAAGACTCTGCCAGTGAATCCGTGTACTCGGTCATGGTTCGAGATTGGCACTTAAACCTGGCTCTGGCAACGTGGGCGACTGACCCTCCTGACGCTTCAGGACGTTAACGTCGGGCGATGGCGGCAATACGGGCGTCGGAACCCTGCCAAGCAAAAGGACTGAAAGGGCAAAGCATGCCGCTCCCCCACCCAGCAGCGCCAGCGTCAAACCGTTGAACGCTGCGTCCGCCACCGGAATGAAGACCACGACGGCGGCCGTCACCACAGCGATACGCGAGGGACCACGGGCGTGGCTGGCCGCCGTCGGACGGTTCTCCAGACGGCCAAAAAGCCACACCACCGGAACGAGCAGGCTGACGACGGCGAGGAAGACGGGGATTCGGGCCCACCACCACTCCGCGGTCCCGGCCAAGGGTTTGGGGACGTTGGTGAGCAACAGCAGCCCTGACATACCGACCAGCAGCGGCAGATGCCACAGGTAGACGGTCATGGATCGGCGCCCGGCGACAGCAATCATCGACTGGATCCAGCGAACTCCTGCGAGCCAACCAATGACGTTTTTCAGCAGCTGGAGTGATGCGGCCTGCGAGATGCCCAGCAGGAGCAGGCACAGGTTGGGCGGGTTGATATTGACCACCATGTTCCCTGGATAGACAGCCACGCCGGTCACGAGGCCCAGGAGCAAGTTGCTGGAAACAACGGCACCTACCAGCCAGGTGCGGCTGCGCTGTTCGAAGAAGCCGTCGGCCATGAGGAATCCCAACTGCTGGACCGCGCACCACACGAAGACCAGATTGCTGAACGCGAGCACGGGAAGAGTGCCGCGTAGGGAATCGACGGTGACGATGAGGACCACCAAGGCCGCGAAGGTCAGGATCGGTGCGCGTTGGTGAAACCGTGCCATGAGGGGAACGCTGAGCTGCGCGGTGAGATACGCCGCCAGGAACCATAGGGGCATGGCCGCGCCGGCGGTCATGAGCTGGATGACTTGGGGATCGACACCAAGCAGCAGCGCCACCCACAGCCCTCCCCACATGAAAGCGAGCAGTGCCATGGCAGGACGGACCAGGCGCAGGAGCCGAAGCTGGGCGAAGTCGAACCCGGTACCGCCGCGGGCCTTCAACCGCCGCCACGACTGCAGCCCCGTCACACCGCCAAGGACGAAGAACAATGGAACGATCATGAGCGCCCAGGCAACGGGAACAAACCAGCCTTGATCCATGAGGACGTTCTCCGTGGTGACCGTCCCGTCCTTGTGTAGAACAGAACTGACCATCATGCAGTGGCATGCCACCACCACCAGCAGGCAGGTGAAACGGACAAGATCGATCGCGGGATCCCTTCGCGCAGCCGCTACTGCGCTGACCGCAGGATACGTGTCCCTCTCCATGGCTCTCCCTACGAGGCACGCACCTGCGTGCTGAGTCCATTGTCCGCCCGGTCATGGGCCGGGGCCAGCAAGTGGACCGGACTAGTTGTCCCGCCCACCCCGGAGCAGCCGCCTCCTCTGTTCCGGGTCCCGGGCCACCGCGGTTGCCGCTGCCGCCAACCCGAACGACCCTTCCAAGACTGCCGCGTCCGCCCCTGCCGACGCACCGAATGCGGCGAACTCCGCTGTGTGGTGCGCGGCGCCACGTACGTCGTAGCCGACAACCGGGTGGATGGATGGCACCACTTGCGAAACATTGCCCATGTCCGTGGAAGCCACAGGATCGGCGTTGAAGGCAACATCCCTTCCCTTGGCCTGCATCGCTTCCCGGTAGGCCTGGGACAGGAACGGATCCTGTCGCAACTCGGCATAATCGTTGCCCTTCGGGGTCACCTGCACTGTACAACCGCTCGCGAGGGCGCCGGCTTCCAAGCATCGCCGGACCTTGTCCTGGATCAGACGCAGCTGGCCGATTCCGGGAGCCCGCATTTCCACGCTCGCCCGTGCCCTCTCAGGGATGACGTTGACCGCGCTGCCACCCTCGGTGACGATAAGGGACACGACCGATCCGGCCGGGAGTTGTTGCCTCGCCAAAGCGATGGCCAGCTGCGCGACCACCAGCGCGTCCAAGGCGTTGACACCCTCAGAAGGTGCCGCTGCAGCGTGTGCCGGGCGCCCTTCGAAAAGCACTTCCCACATGGACATCGCCAACGAGGAGCCACCCACTACATCCGCAGCGCCGGCGTGGACCATCATGGCGAGCGAAACGTCGTCGAAGAAGCCCTCCTCGATCAGGTCCACTTTGCCTCCGGTGGTTTCCTCCGCCGGCGTCCCCAACACCTTGACGGTGATGTCCAGCTCCCGGGCCACAGCGGCCAATGCCAAAGCTGCCCCCACTGCGCCGGCCGCGTTGACGTTGTGGCCGCAGGCATGCCCGATGTCCGGCAAGGCGTCGTATTCAACACAGAGCGCCACCACCAGTTCGCCGCTGCCGTATCTCGCGCTGAAGGCCGTTGGCTGCGCAGGCTGCTCTTCATCGAAAGTGAATCCGGCTTTTCGGAACAACTCTTGTACGCGTTTGACGGCGCGGTACTCCTCCCCGCCAAGCTCCGGATCAGCGTGGATGGCGTGGCTGAGGTCCAGAATTTCCGTCCTCCAGCGCTGCACTGTGCTGTCCAGAGTTGCGTGAAGGCTGTCCAGAGTTGCGTGAAGGCTGTCCACCCCGGCGTTCATGCGGTCACCCCGGCAGGCTGTAGCTTCGGGTAGCGGGCGCTGGCCGCTGCAGCGATCAGGGCGGCGAAGGCCAAGGTTCCCCAGATAGACAACAACCCGGCTTCGGTGATGCGCCCGGACTCGACGGACGCTGATGACAACAGTTTGACGACTGCCGCTCCCACTGCGATGCCTACCGACAACGCCAGCTCGTTGAGCCCCGCGGCCGTCGAGGTCTCCTCCAAGGCAACGCCTTCCACCGACAGGGAGCGGGTTCCCGCCTGGTACATCCCCAGGCTCAGGTTGAACATCGCGAAGCCGAAGCAGTAGCCGGCAAAGGAACCATGGGCGAGCATCATGACCAGGAATCCGCCTGCGAGCATGACCCCGGCAAGAACGAGCGTGGCCCGCTCACCGAAACGCCGCAAAGCACGTGCCGTCAACAATGAGGACACCAGCGAAAGAACAGAAGCCAAAGCCAGGACGATCGCAATCATCAGGGGGCTGAGGCCAAACCCGTAGCCGGTCTTGTCCGGGTTGGAATGCAGGAAGATCCCGTTGGTGCCGAAGTAGCTGATGGAGGCAAAGCCGAAGAAGAACGTTGCCAGGGAAATGACCCGGATCCGGGGATTGGCGAGCATACGCAGGTCCATGAACCGGCTGCCGGCACCACCGCTGTAGTCGCGCCTGGCCCAAGAGGCCAGCAGTGCCAGTCCCAGCAGGCCGGCCCCCAGCGTGCGGACGTCCAGCCATCCCCATTCAGGAGCCATGGAGAGCGCTACAACAAAGGCTATGAGACCGAGCGAACACGCCAACAGCGGGGCCAGGGCGATGCCCTCACGAGTCGGGATCCCGGCGTCGGGCAGTAAGAAGGAACAAACCAAGGCGATCACCGCGAATGGCACAGCGACCCAGAACCCCAGGGTGGGATCCGTGACGCCAACAATCCCGGCGAGCAAGCCACCCGCACCCACCATGATCATGAGCATGCCGATCATGACGCTGACACCCGTGCGGGTGTCGGCGGGGCTCGTAACGCGGAGGATTCCCATCATCAGGGGGATGAAGCCCACCACGCAGGTGAGCATGACGACGCCCAGGGTCACTGTCCACAGCGATGGCCACAACGCCATGAGCAGCACGCCGACAGTCACCACACCGGTGGACCAGCGGAGCACAAGGCGGTAACCGTAGCTGTCGCCGAGCCTGGAAATGATGGGGGTCAGGACAGCGAAGCTGACGTTGGAGATGAGGAAAATGCCGTTGATGGTGGGGTCGTCAATCTCAAAGACCGGTCCCAGCGCGGGCAGGATGGGGTTCAAGTACCCCTGGGTGACGCCACTGAGCGACTCGATGAGCGCCATTGCCAGGATCATGCCCGCTATGGCCCTGCGGGTGGTGGCCGCCGCCGCAGGAGGTGCTGTGTTGCTTGCCATGTGTTTCCTTGGGTGTTGTGCCGGTTGGTTCAGCCGGATTCGCTGGTGGTGATGCGAGTCACAACGTTAGGGCGGTCGATTACACTGACCTCCAGATTGTTTGAAAACAACACGAGGCAGCGAATATTGAACGAATCATCCATGATCACCGAGTTGGACCTGGAAATCCTCAATGCACTCCAGATCAATCCGCGTGCGGAATGGAGCCGGGTGGCGGATGCGCTGGGGCTGTCCGGCCCAACCGTTGCGCGGCGCTGGCAAGCCCTGGCCGGGGACCGGCTGGCATGGATCACACCGTCTCCCGGGCAGCGCTACCTCAACGCAGGTTGGTCCGCTTTCATCCAACTCTCGTCATTGCCCGGCGAAACCGAGGCACTGATCCAACGGCTGTGCGCGGAGCCGGCCTTCGGCACGGTTTCGATGGTCAGCGGCTCGCACGATGTGTTCATTGATTGCTTCGCGTCGAGCCACGACGAACTGATGGACATTGTCACCGACTCCTTTCCGAAGCTTCCGGGGGTTACGCACCGCGAGGTCGTTTTCGTCACCAAGCTGTACCGGCAGGCCTCCGAATGGCGCAGTGGAACGCTGGAACCCGCTCGCGCTCGACAGGTCTCGTCGCAGTCCAAGGCCGCGCCCGCAGGCTACTCATTCGATCGATTGGACGCCGCGCTGCTGGAGGAACTCGCCAAGGACGGCCGCGCCAGTTGGGCCGACCTGGGCGTCGCCTGTGGCGTTTCACCGCAAACAGCACGACGCCGGGTGGAGCGGTTTCTGGCGTCCGGCTACGTCACGCTGAGGTGCGATACCTCTACTGCAGCGAACAGGGGCCTGCGGGAGGTCACGCTCATGCTCAACATCCCGGCGCAATTCGTTGACCAAGTGGGCCGCTATTTCGCGGCACAAAGCAACTGTCGTCTTTGTGCCCAAGTGCTGGGCACGCAAAATCTGGTGGTCACCTTGTGGGTGCGCGACTACTTGGAGGCCCAGGCGTTCGAACGGGAACTGGCAGAGCGCGCACCGGGCAGCACAGTGATCTCCCGGCAGGCGGTAGTCCGAACCTACAAGCGCTTGGGCCACCTGCTTGATGGAAGCGGACGCAGTTTGTCCGTGGTGCCCCTTCCGCTGTGGAGGGAAGCACCTTAGCGGAATCCACAACTGGTGTTTGGGGTCTGGACGGGGCGCAAAAACACCGGCAGGATCAGACGCATGACTACGTCCATTTTCGTCAACCTGCCCGTCAGCGACCTCGAGGCCTCCAAGGCCTTCTACGCAGCACTTGGTTACTCCATCAACCCGAACTTCACCGACGAGACAGCCGCCTGCGTGGTCTTCAGCGACACCATTTACGCCATGCTCCTGACCCACGACAAATTCAGCCAGTTCACCAAACAGCCCATCGCAGACACCAAAAACTCGACGGCGGCAATCGTCGCCATTTCAGCCGACAGCCGCGAATCCGTGGACGCTCTGGCCAGCAAGGCCCTTGAGGCCGGCGGATCCGAAACGTACGACGCCCAGGATCTTGGCTTCATGTACAGCCGGGCATTCCGCGACCTGGACGGCCACCACTGGGAAGTCCTCTGGATGGACGAAGCTGCAGCGCAGGCCGGTCCCCCGGAGCACTAGCCCAGCGTTATCGCCAGCACCCCGAGCACGACCGCGAGCAGCGGAGTGGTGCCTTGCAGCGTCGCTGCCCGGAGATACTTTTTGCCGCTCGCTGCGAGCACCAAGGCTGCCAGGAGCATGGAACCGCAGCTGCTGAAGACAAGGGTCCAGCCGACCTGGGGTGACCCAGCCCAGACGGCGATGATGCCAATCAGTGCACCAATGGCGAGGAACAGGTTATAGAAACCCTGGTTGTACGCGAGCGGCTTGGTAGTTTCCGCGTCGGCCTGGGAAGTGATGCTGAACGTTTTCCAGGTCTTGGGCTTGGTCCATGTGATGGACTCCATGGTGAAGATATACACGTGCAGCAATGCCGCAAAGAGGGCAAAAATCAGGGAGGCCAGGATCATGGTTTGATCCTAGCCTCCCTGACGTACAGTGCCGGTGATGCGGCGGGACTCAGGCGCTGAGCAGCTCCAGCGTGGCGCCCGCGAATGCCGCGGCCGAACCGTTCCAGCGCGCCAGCAGACCCTGGAGATTCTCGCCGTCAGCGCGGTGCGCCGCAGTTTCAGCTTCGAGGGTCGAGAGGATTCCGGTCCGGAGCTCAGTATTGAAGTTGACCTTGCCAACCCGCAGGGACGAAGCCTTGGCAAGCTCGCTGGCGGGGATTCCCGATGCGCCGTGCAGCACCAGCGGCACGTCGGTGCGCGCGGCAACGTCCTGCAGCACGTCCCAGCGGATGTTGGGCTCTCCCTTGTACTTGCCGTGCACGTTCCCCACCGCAACGGCCAGGAGTTGCGCGCCGGTTCGTTCAACGAAGTCCGCCACCTGCGCCGGGTCAGTGAGCCCCGCAACTGAAGCGCCGGCGTCGTGCGCTGAATCATCGGTACCGAACGCCTTGTCTTCATCCCCCGCAAGGCCGCCAAGCTCCGCTTCGATCACGACGTCGGAGGCACCTTGCGCGTCCAGCGCGGCACGGACTTCGCGGACCAGGGCGATGTTGTCCTCGTAGGGCAAGGACGAACCGTCCGCCAGGACCGCGTCGGCACCGGCAGCCACGGAATCACGGATGACCTGCAGGTCCGATGCGTGGTCGAGCTGCACGGAGACCGGAACGCCGGCGTCATCGGCAAGGCCGCGGAGGGCTGCGATGAGACGCAGCCCGTTCGGAGTGGAGGCAGTCTTCGGGGCCACCAGCAGGATGACTCCAAGCCGGGCTTCCTCCGCAGCCGAAACAACAGCCAGTGCGGTGGTGAAGTCGTAGCAGGTGAAGGCCGGAACGGCGGAGCCGGAGGCCAGTGCAGAGGTGACCAGCTGGTCGAGTTTGGTGCGCATCAGTGGGCCAGGCCTCCCACCAGGATCCAGGCGACGTACGTCAGGGCGAAGCCGGCCAGGCCCAGGATGGTGGTGAGGACGGTCCAGGTCTTGAGGCCGTCGGAAACCGTGAGGCCGTAGTACCGGATAACGGTCCAGAAGCCCGCGTCAGTCACGTGGGACAGGCCCAGCGAGCCGAAGCCGATGGCGATCACGATCACGGCGATCTGGGCCGGCGAGTAGCCACCCTCCATGACCGCGGACGTAAGCAGGCCGGTGGTCGTCACGATGGCCACTGTGGCCGAACCCTGCGCGGCGCGCAGAGCCAGGGAGATGATGAAGCCGAGCACGATCACCGGCAGGCCAAGGCTGTCCAGGGTGTGCGAAAGTGCGGCACCGATGCCAGACGTGCGGAGGACTTCACCGAAGACACCGCCTGCGGCAACCACCATGAGGATGGAGGCGATGGGAGGCAGGGCCCCTTCGAAGATCTCCCCGGTTTCCTTGAGGGACCAGTTACGGCGGACCGCCAGCAGGAAGAAGGACAGGGCGACGGCGACCAGCAGCGCGAAGAACGGGTTGCCGATGAACGCGGCCACGCCGTACCAGTAGTTGTCCTTGGCAATGGTCAGCGTACCGACGGTGCCGAGGAGGATCTGGACGATCGGGGCGGCAATCAGGAACATGATCAGGCCGGGACGGGGTGGAGCGATGGCACGGGCGCCCGGGCCGTCGTGGCCAACGTGGACCAGGGATTCGGAACCGAATTCTTCCACCTGCTGCTTCACGCCCGGGAGAAGCTCGTAATCCTTGCGGTTCATGATGCTGGCAACCCAGTAGGACAGGAACCCGAGGGGAATGCAGATGATCAGCGAAATCATCGTGATGAGTCCAATGTCCGCGCCGAAGACGCCGGCACCGGCCACGATGCCCGGGTGCGGCGGGACCGCGACGTGGATGGACAGCATGATGCCGGCCATGGGCAAACCGAACTTGATCGGGTGGACATTCGCGATCTTGGCGAAGGCGTAGACGATCGGGACCAGGACGATCACGCCGACTTCGAAGAACACAGGGATGGCCACCAGGAAGCCCACCGCCGTCAAGGCGACAGCAACGCGCTTGGCGCCGAGCTTGTCAGTGAAGTGGGTGGCCAGCGACTGGACGCCACCGGACACCTCGATCATGCGGCCAAGGATGGCACCGAGGGCGATCAGCAAAGCGACCTTACCCATGGTGCTGCCAACGCCGGTGGTCACCACGGTGAAGATGTCCTTGAGCGGGATCTGGGCTGCGACGCCCACCAGGATGCTGACGGCCAGCAGGGCAACGAAAGCCTGGATCTTGAATCGGATGATCAGCACCAGCAACAGGGCGATCCCTGCCGCGGCGATGGTCAGCAGAAGCGGTGTTCCCAGCTCCACTGCGGGCTTGATGGCGGGGGCATCGGCCGCCCGAACCATCAGCGAGTTGACGAGGGGATTCATTGGGGGTGTCTCCTTTGACATACCAGTCTAGAGAAGACCGGCGGAGGTGGCGACGACGGCGAAGGGGGGACCGCCGTCGTCGCGGGTTCTTTGTTGGGGGCGGTTAGGCGGTGCGCTTGGAGGGCGCAACAACCTTGATGACGGCAGAGTCGTCGGCAGCGGCGAGGCCCTGGGCCTGGCCGAGAAGGTAAAGCTGTTCAGCGGCGGCGGCGACGGGAGCGGCAAGTCCTGCGGCGCGGGTGGCTTTGCCCACGATGCCCATGTCCTTGACGAAGATGTCCAGGCGGCTGAGCACCTCGGCGCCGTCTTCGGTGTAGGCCTCGAGGATGCGCGGGCCGCGGTTGGAGAGCATGAAGGAACCAGCGGCTCCGGCTTCGAGGGCAGCGAGGGTCTTGGCCTGGTCGAGGCCGAGGGCATCGGCGAGGGCCATGGCCTCGGCAGCGGCAGCGATGTGCACACCGCACAGGAGCTGGTTGACGGTCTTCAGTGCCTGGCCGTCGCCGGGCTTGTCGCCCACGATGCTGAGGGTGGAGGCCAGCAGTTCCAGCGCGGGACGGGCTTTCCCGAGTGCTTCCGGCTCGGCGCCAACAACGATCAGCAGGTCACCTTCGCCGGCACGCTTCGGGCCGCCGGACAGCGGAGCGTCCACCAGGGCCACTCCGTATTCTGCAAGCTTTTCCACCGTGGCCGGGATTGCTTCCGTGCCGACGGTGCTGCCAAGGATCACGACGGCGCCCGGCTTCAGGACCGAAGCCACGCCGTTCTCGCCGAAGAGGACATCGTTGAGCTGTTCGCCGTTGCGGACGGCCAGGAGCAGCGCATCAGCGCCATTCGAAGCTTCGCGGGCGGAAGCAAAAGTCTTGATGCCGGCTGCTGCCGCGAGTTCCAGGCGCGGCTCGGCGATGTCGAAACCGTGGACCGTGAGCTCGGACGCGAGGCGGGTTGCCATGGGCAGGCCCATGGCGCCGAGGCCCAGGACGGTGACGGTGTAGTTGCTGCTGGTCATGGTGTTCTCCATTGAATTTTTTGGGGCCGGGAGTTCTAGAAGGTGGCGCTGAGCTTGCGGGTGACCTGGGTGAGGGATTGGTCGTCGCCGACGTTGCCCGCGAAGACGATGTACGGGATGCCCTTGGCGGGGCCGTCCACCGGCTCCCACAGCGAGACGATGCCCGGCAGCATGGGGCCGCGGACAATTGCGTGGCGGATTTCCAGGCCGTGCGCAGCCACATCCGAGGACGTGATGCCGCCCTTGGCGATAACAAACCGCGGCGGGAAGGTCTTCAAGGTCCGGTTCACCACGGCGACGACGGCGGCCGAAACGGTGCGGGCGATCTTCAGGCTCGCTGCGGCGTCGTCGGTTTTGATGAGCAGGCGGCTGGTGTGGACGATCACGTCGCCCTGGCGGAGGGCATCGACGACGTCGGACACGACGGTTTCGATATAGGCATCGGCTTCGGCTTCGAGAAGCTTCTCGACGTCGATCTCGATGGTCCGTGCCGAGCCATGCGCGGCTGTGAGGTCATTGAGCTGGCGCGTGGTGACACCCACGTGGGAACCGACCACAATCAAGCCGCCCGCTGTGGACGGGGTGTTGCCCGCAAAGGCCTCTTCGGAGGTCAGCGCGGTGCGGATTTCCTGCCCAATGCGGCCGCGGACGAACGGCGGGCCCACGCGGTAGAGGAGTTTCTTGCCGCGGCGTTCGGCTTCTTCGAGGCCAAGAGCCAGGGCACGGAAGTCGTTCTCGGTGACGATGTCGGCCACGATCGGCGTGGAGTTGGTGGCGGATTCCAGGGCGTCGGCGATGGCTTTGGCGGAGATGGTGGGGTCCTGCGCGGAGGCTCCGGCGCGGATGATGTTCAGGTCCAGGACGATCACGTCGCTGGCGGGGAACCGGCCCTGCGACTTCTCCTCCACATACTTGGCCATCTCGGAGTTCTTGAAGCCGAAGCTCGCGTCCTTGGCGAATTCCGTCTCGGCAACGGGAGTGAGGGAGCCGGAATCCTCTCCGGTGCCGCGCATGTAGTGCACGCCGCCGATGGTGACGCGGCCGGCGTCGGGGAAAGCGGGAACAATCACCACGCCGTCGGTTGCTTCGCCGGTTTGGGCTGCAACAGTGGCTGCGATGACGTCCGGTTCCAGCGGGTAGTGGCCGCGGAGGGTGGAGTCGCTGCGGCTGACGAAGCCGAGGCGCAGCCGAGGACCAGTACCGTCGCCGGCGGCTGCTGCGGACAGTGCATTGCGCACAATTTCCTCGTTGCGGGCTGCGGCTTCGGCCGGGTCCAGGCTGCGGGTGTTGGTGAGGACGTAGACCGCGGGCTTGGTCTGGTTCTCACGGATGTGGGTGAAGGCCCAGGTGAAGTCCTCCGCCTCCCAGCGGGTGAGCACGGCGAGATCCGCCACGGACTGCGTGCCGGTGGGGTCGTCGTCGAGGACAACCAGCACGCGCGGGGTGGTGGCTGCGGACGCTGCTACGGCGTCGGCCACCAGGTGAGCGGGAATCTGGACTTCCGCCGGGAAGGCGGCCAGAACGTCTGCTTCAAGGGTCACTGTGCACTCCATCGTGGGAAATCTGTGTAGCGGTTTAGTGAATGTAAGATGTCAGACATCTAGCATTTGAATGCTAGTGTGACACACGGCTCTTCGCTGCGCAAGGTGCCCGCCGTCACTAGGCTGGGTGCATGGCTGACAGTGCGGTTCCGCTTCCCTTCGTGGATGTGCGGATGCCCAGGAATGCTGCGGACGATGTCCCAGCGGTGCTGATCCATGGCTGGGCTTCGGGTTCGGTGTATTGGGAACCGCTGGCCGGGAAACTACTCGACGACGGCAGGCCGGCCTGGATTCTTGACCTCCCGGGCTACCACCCCGGAGAGGAACTACCCGGTCACCATGAGTGGACGCTGGACTCCGCAGCAGCCTCGGTTGCAGCGGCACTTGATGCCCGGGGAACCGGCCCAGTGCATCTCGTGGGGCACTCGATGGGCGGAAGCGTCTCCTTGACCTTGGCGGCAGCCCGTCCCGAACTGGTTGCCACAGTGACCTTGGTGGGCATGGTCCCGGCGCCACCAAACGAGGGATTCAAGAACCTGCTGGTCTCGCAGCTGGAGCAGGGATTCTTCGACGCCGGCACGAGGGCGAAGTTGATGAACGCTTGGTACGGGGAACTGGCCGGGGACGAGATGGAGCAGCTCAGCAAGGGCTTCGACGCGCCGTTCGAGGTTCTGGCCGCGAGCGCGTTGGCGGCAATGACCGGCGTCGAGCCTTCAGTGCCCGGGCGCGTCCACGCGCCCTTGCTGGTCATTGCCGGGACCGGGGACCGTGTGCGGTCCATCGACCAAATGGCTGCCTTCGTGGATGCCGGCCCACATCGGCACCTGAAGGCCATTCCCGGAGCGGGTCACAGCGTCCACTGGGAGCAGCCGCAAGAATGCGCCGACACACTGCACGAATTTTGGAGAACGAGCTGGCCACCGCCAGCGTAAGATGTCTGACAACCATCCCGCCCCAGGGGAAGATCCACGGGGCGTCGGGCGGTCCGGAGTACAGGAAATGGGGATACATGGCACGCAAGTCGCTGGTCGGCGTCGTGGCTGATGAGCTGCTGGACCGGATCATCGCTGGCGAGTTTCCGCCTGGAACGGTGGTCCCTGGAGAGTTGGAGCTCAGCGCCAAGCACGAGGTAAGCCGCATGACCGTGCGTGAGGCCATGAAAACCCTTGAGGCGCAGCGGATCCTGAGCGTCGAGCGGGGCCGCGGAACCTTTGTGAATCCCCTGAACCAGTGGGCATCGCTGGAAGCTGTGCTGCGTGCTGCGTCTGAGGGAACCAAGGACGCTGCTGCGGCGATCCAGCTCATTGAGCTCCGTCGGATGCTCGAAACCGGTGCGTGCGAACTCGCGGCGGAGCGCATCTCAGACGACGAGCTGGTTGCGCTTAAGGAACACGTTGAAAAAATGCAGGCAGCCCATGAGGCCAACGACCTCGCAGCTTTTGTGGAGGCAGACCTCGCCTTCCACGACGTCATCCTCCACGCTTCGGGCAACGTGTTCGTGGCCGTCCTGTTTGAGCCGCTGCACCGGGTCCTCGAGGCCAGGCGCACCGAGACCTCGGCGTTCCCGGAAATCCAGGAACACGCGATCGGCCATCATCGGAAAATTGCTGCCGCATTGGAGTCACGCAATCCCAACGACTCGCGTCTCGCCATGGACGCCCATATGCAGCAGACGCTGGATGACCTGAAGACGTACGTGCTGGAGGCCTAACTGTAGTGTCCCGGCAGGTTGGTGACACGGATTGATGTGACGCAATAAGAGGACCTCCGGGTGTTGTGTGGTGCTTGTCGAGAGCAAACACACAAACCAGGAGGTCGTCGTGTCCCACTCTAACGCGATCCTTACCCCTGCCGGCCGCCTAAAACTCGCCCACTGCGTGGTCGATGGCCACTGACCTTTGCGGCGGGCCGCTGAACGCTTCAACGTTTCGGTACCAACGGCTGCCCGCTGGGCCAAGCGCAATGTCGAGCTCGGCGAAGCCGGCATGCAGGACCGTCCCAGCCGACCGCTGAGCTGCCCGCACCGCAGTTCAGTGCGGACAGAACATCGCGTCGTGGGCCTTCGGACATCCAAGCGCTGGGGACCGGCCAGGATCGCCTACCACCTGCACTTGAACATCTCCACGGTCCATCGGATCCTGCACCGCTATCACTGCCCACCGCTGCGCTTCACGGACCGTGCCACCGGAATCAGGATCCGCCGAGAACGCGCACGCCGTTACGAATACGCCTGGCCCGGGGAAATGATCCACGTCGACGTGAAGAAGCTCGGCAGGATCCCCGATGGCGGTGGCCATAAGAGCCTTGGCCGGGTGGCCGGGGAGGCCAACTCCCGGGCCCGGAATCTGGCTGAAGGAACCCGCAAGAACAGAGGCCTGCTCCGTGGTTACACGTTCATCCACCATGCCGTCGATGGCCACTCCCGCTACGTCTACTCCGAAATCCTGCCCGACGAAACCAAGGAAACCGCCTCAGCTTTCATGCGCAACGCCATTGCCGCGTTCGCCGCCCACGGCGTGAAGATCCAAAGGGTGCTCACCGATAACGGCTCCTGCTACCGGTCCAAGACCTTCGCCCAGGTCCTGAAAGAAGCCGGGATCCGACACAAACGCACCAGGCCCTACCGACCCCAAACCAACGGCAAAGTCGAACGCTTCAACCGCATCCTCCTCGAAGAATGGGCGTACGCCCGGCCTTACACCTCAAAACCCGACCGGCAAGCCTGTTTCCCGGTTTCATCGAGCACTACAATCACACCAGGCCACACACCGCGCTCAAAGGCGCCTCCCCAGCCAGCCGCGTCACCAAGCTACCGGGTTAGTACACGTAGCCTTCAACGCCTTGCGGCGTTCGACCCGTTCCTAGGAAACGCTCCGGAACCTCGTCGTTGAGCGAGAACGGTCCCCACGCATCATTCTTGGGCAGGGTCTCGTCGACTTCATGCCATCGTTCCCATGCTGCTTGGCGGGTCACCCCCAGGGCTGTGGCGATCTCGGCCCAAGACAGGCCGGCCTTCCGCGCGTATCGCACGGTTCGGAGTTCGGTGAGGTCGCACGCTTGACGGACCTGCTGGATGGCGGTCAGGGTGGTCGTCACTTCCGTCTTCCACCCCTCCGGGCTCGTCAAGGACACCACAATGCTCCGAGGACCGGTCATGGCCCTGTGGACGGTTGGCCCGCCGCTATATCGTGCCATGGCTCGTGGTGAGCTTGTCCGCCTCTACTGTCAAGGCATCTTGGCAGTCAGTGACGGGCCAGACGGTACCTACATGTTGAACATCAGACGCCATTTGACCGGCACACCGTTGACGGTGGTGATGACAGTGCAGTATTGGACGATGATGCCGCGCTGTGCGTAGTACTCAGCGGCCTGGTTGCATGTTGAAAGCGACTCGTAGGTGTACACCCTGAGGGTGGCCGCCTGGGCGGGAATTGCACCGCTGACGAGTGTGGATCCGGCGATGCCCAACCCGAGCAATGCTGCAGCAATTCTGCGTTTCATGGTTACTCCCCCAAATAGTCCTGAATGGATAGAGCGAAACTATCAGCGTGGGCGGGGCATGGAACATGGGAAGGGGTGCCCATGCCGGAGCGTGCGCTGTCCGCTCAGGTTGGCTACTCAGCTATTGCCCTGCTCCGAAACTGCTTTCACGACGCACCTAGACTGGTGCGATGAAAACTCAAGGGGTCGTCCGTTTCTGGAGCGACGAACACGGATGGGGCGTCATCGACTCCGCACCGACTCCCGGCGGGTGCTGGGCCCATTTCAGTGTCGTCGAGGTTGCCGGCTATCGGTCGCTCACTGCCGGCGAAAACGTGGAGTTGGAGTGGGAGGCCGTTGAGCAGGACGGGTACGCCTTCAGGGCGATCTCGGTCAGGACTGCTGAGAGCGAGACTCAACCATGAGGCTCGGTCGCACGATCAGAACTGACCAACCGATGGGCAATGTCCCGAAGTGCCACGCCGGGTGCCGGCCCACCCACAGAAAGCCGGGGCGAAATTGTTGATGCAGTACTGGGACCTGGAGCCACTCACCGAGTACTACCTGGAGGACAGTTTCGTGCTGGACGTCCGGGCCACCCCGGGCAGGTTTTCCATCATGCTCGACTTTGTCCTCCGGGAAGGCCACCCGCAGTACGCCTCTCCCCTGCCGGGAGAACAGTACTCCTACCGAAAAGGCCGCCTAGTGTTCAGCGGCGTCAAAGAAATTTCATGGAGCGGTCAGGGCCGCATCAACCCGCCGATCGACGCCAACGACGAGATCGATTACGGCGGAATCGACTCCTTCACAATCGAAGACAACGTCTACCGCTTGGAAGGTGATTTTGGGCTACTCGAGGTCAGCGCCGCCTCAGTTGGTGCCGAGCTATAGGAGGGCATGACTACCGGCCCAAAGGTGTCATCATGAGTACCTTCCTGGAACGCTTCGCTGCAGCGACCAATGAAGAGGGTCTACGGTCCGGATGGTCACCGGCTGCCTACTTGGAGGCTTGGGCGGCCTTCACGGAGGACTGCGAGAACGGGTACCAAGGGAACATCTACGAATACGAAAACGACATCAGCGTCCGGTACGTGATCGAGAAGGTAATGACTTCGCTTGGTCCGGTCGAAGACGCTGCAGTTGCCGTCTTCGCGGATGCTGTCGCTGAAATCGATGCCCGTTTCGCCGCCGTTCTGAACTCCGGCCCAGCAATACGAGACGAAACCGTCCCCTGGTGGCGCCGACGGCTCCCCAGCAGCGGCGGACCCGAGTTTGCTGCAGATGCCCGGCAGCACTTCTCCGTGATGCCTTCTCCCGTCGAAACCTAGAACCGGGAGCTGTCCCGAGCATGGCAGGATTGCTCCGTGATGACCGAGACGATGAATGAGGCGATGCGGCCCCTTCGTGTTTTGGCGGAGCCTTTCGTCAAGTCCAGCCGTCTGGATCCCCACCCGCCGGTCCCCCATCGGCGGGCTTTCCTGCGTCAGTTTTGACTGCCGAGTGCCTGCAGTTCCGTCTCTGCTCGCTGCAGCAGTCGCTCAGCTTCCTCCTGGCTGTAAGGCGTGACGTGGATCCACTCCCAGCCTGCCCCGTAGTAGTCGTCATAGACGGCAATGCGTGCGATCCGGAGTAACCGTCCCAGCTCGGCCAGGGAAAGGGCCGCACCGACCTCCAGCTGCACCATGAGGTCCTGGCGCCATGCGGTGAAGGCATCGGCGTCGTCAAAGCCGTGCTGCCGTGCGAAGTTGTCGGCGGCTCTGGCCGGACCTCCCCAGACACCTAGTGCCGTATGGAAGAAGACCCGCAGTTCCTTATCCAACGTTCTGGCTGGCCTGTCCACGGCCGGAGTCCGGTTCAGTAGCGTCCGGCTTGAGCCGCAGGAGTCGGATCGTCTGCACGATGAGGCCGAACTGGAGGAACAGTATGAAGTACGGGAAACTGCCGTTGACTTCGAGCGTATCGACGATGCTAAAGAGATCGGACGCCAGGCTGACCACCGCAATGACCAGGGCAGCGATGAGCGGCACCACCGACGTGCTTCTCCGGGCGACAATGTTCCAGATTCCCACCCCGATCAGCGCCAGAATGAGAAGAACAACGAGAGCATCCGCCACGACGACTTCACTCTTTTGGCTCGCGGTAAGGGTTTCGAGAAGATACCCGTAGGTCGAGTACGCCCAGATCATGCTGTAGATGTTGAACGCACCAACAATAAGAAGGGCGATACCGACACTGGTTCGTCCCCTGCGGAGTTGTTTCGTGTCCGCGGTTGGAGCAGCAGCTGCAGGTAAGTCGCTTGGGCGCGGCAGTTGAAGGCTCATACGGGTTCCCTCTAAGAGTGCAGGGAGTACCCAGTGCGCCCCCATCGGGAACAATGTAGCAGTCGGCAACCATCGCCAAGTTGTGGTTACCTCTGAGCATGGGATTATTTCGGAAGAAGGCCCACGGCCCTGCCCTGGCTGTTGAAACAGAGAGCACCGTAGAAGCGGCGGGCACTGTCGAACCAGAAATCACCGTGGAAGTGGCGAGCACAGTCGAAGTCGAGGATGTGGCACCGACGCCGCTGCTGTTGACGGCTGAAGAGCTCCCTGAGGGTTTCGTTTACCCGCGGGGACTGCTGCGGCTCGTGGAACTGGAACTGTTCGAACTGGAACCGTGGTGGATCCTCACCGGTGATCGGCTCCGGGACCGCAACCGTGGCCTGGCCGTACGCTATCCGGACCGGAAGCTGATCTTCTTCGCCAGGCGTCAGGACAATGACGACACTGCCTGCTGGGATTTGAACACCGGCAAGGTCGCGATAGTTCACGACTTCGCCTCCCCCGGGTGGGAGGCCCGTGGCGAATTCGAAGACTTCGATGCCTGGTTGCACTCGGCCATCGATGACCTCATCGAGTTCTAGGGGCTACCAAGTTTTAGCGGACGTGCCAGCAGGGCGGCAACACCCTGGGCATCTTTGTGAGCCTGCTTTCTGCCCTAGTTATCCGCACGAGCGAACCCTGCTAGCCATTCCCGAGCGGACTCTCTGGAGTTGAAGTACGCCTGGGGGATGTCGCTGTTACGGCCCATTCGCGCTGCTTGGACACGGTCGATACTGGTTGCACCGACAATCGCGACTGCTGAGGGACTAACGGAAGACAGTGCGTGTTGCCTGACTCCTGACGCCAAATGGTTCCCGTTGGCTTCGACTAGCAGAGCTATGACGCGGCCTTCTGTGAGCTCACGGCTCGCGGCGGCGACCTCCATGGCGTCTGCAGCAAGGATCGGAACGTTCGTTGCCCAAATGAGGTGCAGGACCCCGGCGGCATCCAAGCGCAGGGTTGCTTTGCCGCTGGCCAGGCAGAATTCTTTGACCGTATCCTCCATGAGGACACCTTAACGACGCGAGGGCCATAAAGCAGCGCTCACTCGACAAACTTTTGGAATAGGACAACGGCAAGCAGGTCCCGTTATCCCTACACGCACACACAGCAGTAAAGTCGCTGCCCGGAAGAGCGTCTTCTAGAGGACACCAATGATGGCCAGCCGCTGCTCTTTCGCCTCAAGGACGTGTCAAGTTGCTCTCTCGTTAGTCCTGAGGACTTTTCGCTGGAAGTAGGGAACCACATTGCTCTAACGAGCGCCCCACAGCCAAACCTCATCAACAAGATCACGCTTGACGACGATCAGTTTGTACGCTTTGGTGTCGGACTCGAGCATTACAAGTCTGAGGAGCTTCCCCATCTCCTCAAGGTGGTTCAAGTACTCCTGAATCGAATCGACAAGAGACTCGCAAAACGTCAGATAGTCAGCCGCACTGCATAGATCGAACTGATGATCACTGCTTTCGCCGAACGGGGCGGTGTACTTCACGGCATCGCCTCGGGAGCCACGGCGTACCGATAAAGGCTTTTCACCCATGACACCGCACCGCCCGCGATCGCCTTGATACGGTGGTCCCCGCTGGAAAGGAAACCATGGGAAATTTTGAGACGTCCGTTTACACCGCTGGATCATGGTCAGGGAACGAGGCCGCCGACGAGTGGCAGCTCCGGATCTCTGTCCACGACAGCGACATCGCCACGATTGACTACCGTCCCCATGAGGGAGCGTCCGGGCGTTTCTATTTAGGTTTCCAGCCGAGGGACTACTTCGAAAACCCTGACGCCAGCGCGCCGGTGGACCTGATCACCGAATCGGAAAGCTTCTCTGCCTGGGCCGCCACAGTGGCGGGTGCGGTTGTCCCCGCCGACGAGCTCAGGGCATTCATGGCGGTCGAAGCTGTTGAAGAGCCCGACGACACCTTCGTGGAGGACACCGTTGTCCGGCTTCTTGGACGGCTCAACATTCCGCTTCCGGAGTGGCTGGCCGACTGATCCCCGCGAGGGGCAGAAACACGGTCTGTCTGAGGATCGAGTACCCTTTGACTACTTCAAACACTGCCGATCTCAGTCTCTGTGCCACTCAATGCCACCACCGGGCCCCAGCGTATCTGTCCGACACTGCGCCATGGTGTCAGCCGGATTTTTCCGCTCGCCCGGCTGCCTCAAGTGCCATGTCATGGCACAAGCCAACGTGGTTGAGTGGATCAAGTAGCTCATCAATCTGTTCGGGCCCCAGATGGGCTGTCACGGCTGGGTCGTTCCGGACGACGTCCCCGAACTGCCGTCCGGTCCGGATCGCTTCCTGAGCCGATTCATAGACGACGTCGTGGGCGTGCTGCCTGCCAATGACGTGGCCTAAGGAAAGCATGACAGCTTCGGAGGAGATCAGGCCGTGAGTAATTTCGAGGTTGGCGCGCATCCTCTCTTCGTCGATGTCGAGTTGGGAGAGGATGATGTGGAGCCGTGCCAGCATGTCCCCGGTGAGGATCACTGAGCGGCTGAGGGCGTCGTCCATCATGGCGGTGTTGGCGCCATTGACTTCCTGGTCTTGGAGCATGGCTTCCAGAGCGAGGGGAACGTTTGCTCGAATCTGTGCCGAGATAGTGAGCACGTCCTGTGACAGCTGGGGATTCTGCTTGTGGGGCATGGTCGAACTCCCCACTGTTCCGCCCGGTGACGCTTCGCGGGCTTCAGCGATCTCTGGTCGCATGAGATTGTAAATCTCACCGGCTATCCGTCCGCCTGTGGCGGCCAGAAGCGCCAGAACAGTGACGTACTCTGCGAATTGATCGCCTATCCCTCGGGAGGGGATTCTCATGCTTCCGAGCCCCAGGTCTGCGGCCATGAGACGTTGGACTTCTGGGCCCTTCCGGCCGAGGGAGGCGAAACTGCCGACGGCGCCGCCTGCCATTGCAGTGAAGACCCGTGGTTCGAGCTGGGCGAGCCGTTCCTGATGCCGGAGCAGCTCGTCAATCCAGACGGCGACTTTGAATCCAAAGGTGATGGGTACGGCTTGTTGGCTGTGTGTCCGCCCTGCCATCACTGCCGTAGCACCTTTACGGGCCAACGCTGCGGCGGCGGAAAGAACCGTTTGCAGTTGGCCCGTCAGGATGACGTGGGCTTGCTTGAGCTGGAGAACGTCACCGCTCTGGGTGATGTTCTGCGTAGTTGCGCCCCAATGCACCCAGCCGCCATGTTCCTCACCGGTGGCTCTGCTCAGTTCTGTGATCAGAGCCATCAGTGGGTGACTAGTGGCGGCGATGCCGCGACGGATGGAGACGACGTCAAGGCTGGATAGGTGCGCCTGAGCTGCTATTTCTGTGGCTGCTCCTGTAGGGATGATGCCGAGCCGGGCTTGTGCCCCGGCCAAGGCTGCTTCTACGTGGAGCCAGCTCTCCCACCGTGCTTCGAGGGTGAAGAGGTCCCGGATTCCCGGGTCTGGAACACGGTAGTCGGTAAAACGCACCGGCATGTCGCCGGTGTCTGAGTAGGCAGTCGGCAGGCTGGTTGAGTCGAGCGGAATTGTGTCGGTCATTTGTCGGATCCTGCCGTCAGGCCTTCACTGAGGAGGCGTTCGCTGCCGAAGAAGAGGACGATGATCGGCAGTGTGAGGATCACGGAGCCGGCCATGAGCACCGTCGTGGGGACTTCGAGGCTCCCTGAGAGCTGTGCCAGGCCGAGCGATACTGTCCATTTGTCGCGGTCTTCGACGAGGAAGAGCAGTGCGAAGAGGAATTCGTTCCAGGCGATCATAAAGACGAACAGCGCGTTGGACATGATGGCCGGTCCCGCCAGGGGCAGGCTGATACGGAGCATCGTGCCTATCCTGCCAAGACCGTCGAGGGCCGCGGCTTCCTCGAGGCTTTCGGGGATGGTCTGGAAATAGTTGCGGAGCATGAAGATGGAGACGGCAATGGTTTGGGAGACGTAGACGACCAGCAGCACACCGACAGCGCCGCGCAGCCCCAGCCTCGTGAAGAAGACAAACAACGGGACGGCAAGCAAGATGCTGGGGAACAGGTACACGGCAAGGAACAGGGCGCTGATTTGCCGGCGACCGAAGAACTGCAGACGGCTCACGGCGTAGGCGCCGGGAATGGCGATCAGCAGGGTGAGCGCAACGGTTCCCAGTGCGACCAGCCCACTGGTGATGATGAAACCGGTAAAGCCTTGGCCGCCGTCGGCGACGGAGGCGAGGACGCTGGTATAGGCGTCGAAGCTGATCTCGGCGAGATTGGGCCAGATCCGGGCGGGGTCGGCAATGAGCGAACCGATGTCCCGCACGGAGAGGGTGATCATGTAGTAGAACGGGAACACCGTCACCACCAGCAGCCCGATAATCACGAGCCAGCGGAGGATCCGGAAGAGTTTGGTTTCCGCGAGGTCCCGTGAGAACTGCCGTTTTCGCGGCGGCCGGGCGGCCGCGGTGTTCCGGCGTACGGGGGTTTCATTCATGACGGTCATCAGGCCACTTCCTCGTCCTTGACGGCGAACTTCATGTAGATCAGGACCATCACGGTCAGGATGGCTGCCAGAACCAGCGCCTGGGCTGAGGCGGAGCCGATGTCTCCGCGGCCGATCAGGTAGTTGAAAACGCCCACGCTCACCACTTCGGTGCCTGCCCCGCCGCCGGTGAGGAGGTAGACGTCGTCGAAGTTATTGAACGTCCAGATGAAGCGGAGCACGCTGAGCACGGCGATGGTGGGGAGCAGTTGCGGCAGCAGGATGTGCCGGAACATCTGGGTAGGTACGGCCCCGTCCATGCGTGCCGCTTCCTCGATGGACTTCGGCACTGCCTGGAGCCGGGCCGTTACGAAGAGAAACACGAACGGGAAGGTCCGCCAGATTTCAAAGGCGATGACCGTGAACAGGGCGGTGGGCACAGGGACGGTCAATCCGAGGATCTCAACCTCGCTCGTGCGGGTGGTAAGAAAGGAGACTGGTTGGTCCCAGCCCAGTGCACCGGTCCCCCATGCGTTGACGACGCCGAACTGCGGGTTGAGCATGGTCTTCCACACGAAGGCTGCTGCGACGACGGGCGAAACGTAGGGAAGCAGCATGGCTGCCCTGACCAGGGTGCGTCCGCGGAAGGCGTTGCGGAGGGAAAGTGCTGCCATGAGGCCAACGACGATTGCCCCGCCGGTACCGAGCACCGAGTACGTGAGGGTGGTGCCCAGGGAGGACCAGAGTGCTTCGGAGGTCAGAACATTGATGAAATTGTCGAGCGTGTAGTTGCCGAAGAGGTTGGCTCTGCGGATTTGGATGAGGCGCACGTCCTGGAAGGCGAGCATGACGGTCCAGAGGATCGGCAGGACAACCAGGACGAGGACGATGATGACGCTGGGTGAGACAAGGGCGATGCCCGCGCGGGCTTGGCGGCGGCTGACGCTTCCCTTGCGCCGGAGTGTGGTTGTGGTGCTCATGATGATCCGTTATTTGAGGGTCGACTGGATGGTGCGTGCGGTGTCAGCTGCGCTCTTGGCAGCTTCCGGGCCTGTCGTGCTGCCGGTCACCATGGAGTTGATGGCCTTTGCCACGGGCTGCTCTGCGAGCAATGCCCCGGCCAATGCGCCTTGGCCCTGGGGCACTGCCCAGAGGGTCATTTTCTCGGGCGATGAACTCAGCTGGTCAATAACGGACTGCGGGTAGAAATCGGACAGCGGGGCTTTCGTGGTGGTGCCGGACGGGAGTGCCTTCCAGGCGTCCACGTAGGCGGATGGCTTGTCCTTGGTTCCCTGGCGTGCGGGGACTTTGCCTTCCGGGGCGAAGGCGAGCCAACGCTCGTACCCGTCGCTCATCATGTACTTCACGAAGTCCGATGCTGCGGGGGAGGCTTCAACGGGGATGGCCCAGTTGACCTGTGAACCGAACTGCGCCGGGGTCTCACCGCTGGGGCCTTTGATGGCGGTCACGACGCCGGTGTTCTTGGCCAGGTAGCCGGTGTCGCTGGCACATTCGGCGCAGGATGGGAGCATGTCCTTCCGCAGGCCAGCCAGCTCGTCGAGGATGAACGAGGAGAACATGGTCATGGCTGAACGTCCGGAGAGGTAGTTTGACCGGGCGGTGTTAGTGTCCTGCTCGCCAGGAACCGAGTACTTGGTCATGAGTTCGCGGTAGAAGCTGAAGGACTCAACGCATTCAGGGCTTTCGAGGCCGATCTTCTTGTCCTGCCCTACCAATTGGCAGCCGTTACCCAGCGCGAGGTGCTCGAAGGTTTCCTGGTTGGTGGTGAATCCGGAGAAGCCGACACGGCCATCGCCGGTGAGTGCCTGCGCCGCCTTCATAATGTCGTCATAGGTTTCCGGAGCTTTCAGGCCCGCCTTGTCGAAGAGGTCTTTGCGGTAGACGAGCACCGAAGCCCAGGAATCGCTGGGAACAGCCAGTTGTTGGCCGTCGATGCTTGCCAGTTCCAGGGCACGCGGGGCAAAGGTGTCCTTTCCCAGTTCATCGACCACACGGGCTGCGGCCTCACCGTCCAGCAGGTCGTTTGCCTGAAGGGCCCCAACCCCGGGCAGACCCAGACCTCCAACGACATCGGGCAGCTCCCCCGATGCCGCTGAGGACACCAGGAGCTGGTTGTACTGCGCTTCGTCAATGGCAACGATGTCCACCTCGACGCCGGACTGCTTGGTGTAGTCCGCAGCGATCTGCTTCTGGATCTCCACCCGATCGGGCTGACGCTCCAAGGTCCAAACGGTCAGCTTCTGGTCCTCGGCCGGTTGTTCGCTTCCGGGACTGCATGCTGAAACTGAAAGTGCGAGGGCTCCCGCAACAGCCATTGCTGCAATATGCCGCTTCTTTGCGTTCATGATGGGTCTCCTGGATTAGGGATGTTGATCAATCGATCTAGCAACAATGGGAGCATGTGCCTTCGATCACTGTCAAGCATCAACTGACAAACGTCGCTGTCACAGCAAGGGCTCGCTATTAATCCTTTCTGGTTTCGATAGATCGATATACCATTGTTCTAGTGTTTGACGTGGGAGAATATTCACCATCACTTCAGAGAACCCAAGGAGGCGTTCGTGGCCGGACCCGTAACACTGCAAGACGTCGCCGATCATGCCGGTGTTTCGCGGGCCACGGCATCGCTGGTGCTCAGGGAGACCGGACGGGTTTCCCAGCAGACCCGGCAACGGGTTACCGAAGCCATGACCACTCTGGGCTACGTCTACAACCGCGGGGCTGCGTCCCTTCGCACTCAAACGGCCAACACCATCGGCGTCGTGGTGACCCACATTGCCAGCCCCTTCTTCGGCGAAGTCATCCACGGGCTCGAAACCGGACTGACTGATTCGGGGTATCTTCCCCTCCTGGTCAACACCGATGATGACCCCGCGCGCCAACACGAAGCGATTCGTAAACTACGCGAGCACCAAGTGGCCGGCCTGGCTCTGGTTCCGGCAACCGGGACGACCGCGTCCCTGATCGATGAACTTCGGGCCTGGAAAATGGAGCATGTCCTGGTCAGCCGTTATCTCAAGGACGTCAACGCACCCTATGTTGGGGCCGACGATGTCGTCGGTGGGCGGTTGGCTGCAACCCACCTGCTCGAAACCCACGGATGCGAATCCCTCGCATATCTGGGCGGGCTGCCTGCCATCCTTTCCCGTGGTGACAGGACCAATGGCGTGAAAGATGCACTCCTCCATCGCGGATTGGACACCTCAGCGCTCATCGACATGCCGGGTGAGGTCTCCGGGACCGGTGGGCTTGAACTGGGCGAACGGCTTATCGCGTCAGGGCCTCTTCCGGACGGCATCATCTGCCACAGCGACAGCGTCGCCTTCGGGCTCTACCGAGCTCTGAGAATCCATGGTCTGGGCAACAACACTCGCGTCATCGGCTACGACAACATCGGCGGGGCGGCGCTCTGGGAGCCGCCCCTTACAAGCGTGGCCACACAGGGCGAGGCGCTCGGACGACGGGCAGCCCGTATGCTGCTCGAACGCATCAAGGAACCCGGTACACCGACATCAATCGATAAAACCATTCCCGAACTGGCAGTGCGCCAATCGTGTGGTTGCTCTTAGCTGCGCTCAGGCCTAGCCTGGCTTAGGCGGTGCCGGGACGAGCATCTGGGTGAGTCGTTCGGGTATGACATCGGCGAACCGGCTCTCAGGGTGTCCCGTGGCACCGGTGAACTCGGCAGGAACCCAGTCTTCAGCCGCCGGCCAGCGTTCAATGATCTCCTTTGGGCCAAGCGGCCCGTCACCGAATCGATGCACGAAACCTTCCGAATACTCCTGAACAGCGCCTTGCAGGTGCGGGCGGACAAGGTCTGCGTAAAGCGGGGAGAACCATGCCAGCCAGACAGGGTGGGTGCTCAGTCCCAGCCATTGGCCCCATGCTTCCTTCTGGGAGTAGAGGCTGGGTTTAGAGGCGTAGCACCACAATGAGCGACCGTTCCATCCCCATCCGGAGTCGACTTCGGCGGTGGCATAGAAGCTGCGAAGCTCGATGGCCACGGCAACGAAGAAGCGCTCCAAGGCCTCCCTCCATCGTGGATTCTCCAAAGCAACACGGTGGATACTAAGCGAGACAGCTTGGATGTCGCCCTTCCTGGTCGGGCGGTCTTGGTTCGTGTGGCCGCCGAACACGCCCTTGAAGTAGGCTCCGGCGGTCGGAAAACTCCCTACGGCCGAAACGTCGTAGTCCTCGGCGAAGAACTTCACGAACGCCTGATCTCCATCACGTGCCAGGTTTCCCTGGAGCGGTTCGTAACTGCCGAAGCGCTTCGGCAGAGCCTCCGGCAGATACTGTCGGGCCAGGTCCAGATAGCGCTGCGGAAAGTCGTCCCGGACTTCGTCCATGAGGTGATACCAACGGACCTCCACGATGTCGATCATGGTGTCGCGATCTGGCCTGGCTGCCGCCCGGCTGCTGGTCTTGGGCCAGATCTCTTCGGTCTGCAGGTCCCGTGCCGCCCCGTTGCCTTCCTTGGCCAGGCGTTTGGCGAACCGGACAGCGTGCGGAATGGATGCCGGATCGGTGCCTTCAACCAGGATGCTGTACATGACGCAGGCGCCAAGGACAGCAGCCGTCACCTCATGGGGAACATCCTCCGGCTCGACGAGATACGGGCCTTCGAGGGTGAAGCAGTAGTTTGCTTTCTTGCCTCTGAGGATGTGCCAGTTTTGAGGACCAGCAGCGTCGCCGCTGGTGCTTGCCTCGAGCTGCAAACCGGGAGAAGCATCCACGAGAGCGGTCAGCGCCTCGGCGTCCAAGGCTTCGGGCAGGTACACGGCAAGGTCATACGACATGATGCACAGGCTAGAGGGCTTCACTCTCGCGGCAAAATGCGGCGGTACAGAGACCTCTCGCGGGTTCATGAACCTCGCGGCTGTGCCAGAGCCACGACCGGCCGTCGTGGAGACCAGCGGTGGACTAACAACTGTCGGGGCCGTCGCACGTGATGCCAGACAAGAATCAGGGACCCTCCTTTGGGGAGGGTCCCTGATTCGCACAGCAAATGGAGCAACATAGTCAGCTGTTTTCGCTACCTTGTGCACGCACAAGGGATCCCTAGCGGCGCAGGCTCTCGCTCGGCAACTCGCCGAAGGCTTTGACGTACAGGGCAGAGAACCGCCCCTGATGCGTGAAGCCGCACAACTCAGCAACGGCCGTGACACTCTGCTCCCGCGGGCTCGCTTCCAGCAGCATCTCCCGGGCCCTATCCAGCCGGATGCTCCGCAGCAACTCCGACGGCGTCGCACCGGTTTCCGCCCGCAGGGCAGTTTGCAGCGTTCGTACCGAAACGCCAAGGCACTCGGCGATGTCCGGCACCGTCAGTTCTTCAGAGGCGTGCCGCTCCAACAGCTCACGGCACTCGCGCACCACGCGGCTTTCGGAGTCAGCGTCCCCGGCCTGCCTGCCGGGCAGTTCCATCGCCATCAGCAACCGCGACACCATGCTGTCCGCCAACAAGCCCTGAACAAACACGGGGGCCGTGGCTTGTGGCCGACTGATCAGGTCATCATGAAGTTCGACGACGGACCTCAAGAATGCTCGACCGGCGGCACCTGAAAGGTCCATGCCATAGCCAAGGTCCACCGCGGTTTCGCCGTACAACTGCCCGGCCACCCGCTCCAACGCTGTGCGCCGTACGTAGACGATGAGGTGCGGGCTTCCGCCATCCCAACTCATCGAAAATGGCCGGTCGATGGGCGGAACCGTAGCGAAACGCGGACTTGAGTCCACAACACTCGCACCCACTTGCATGGACGCGTGCCCGGCCAGCGGAATTTGCACCAAATGGAAATCCTGCAGTCCCTCGGGCTCAATACGGACATCTGCTCCATAGTCCAGGAACTCGATCCCGACGTCGCCCCGGTGAAGGGAGCGCAGCTTCATATCCACCGCTGACGTCCGCGTCCGCGGGGCGAGCTCATGGCTGCAGAACAACTCCGCGATCTTGGCATGTGCCTCGTCCACGTCAGTTGTTGCCGTTGTTGGCCGTCCCCGCAGAACGTCACGAGGAAGAATCCTCACCATTTGGGCACCCACTCCACTGTTTTGCGCTTTTCGGATGATCCAAGCGCCACGTGGATATTCCGGATTTCAAGGACTGCCTAGAGTCGCTTTAAGACAAGTATGACGCAGCTCACATCACCATAACAGTGCCGATAGGGAGGTGAGGACCAGTGAAGAACATCAAGCTCGTGCATGACCGCAGGGATGAATGGGACCGAAGCCACTTCGAACTTTGGGCGGCGGAGCTCCAGGCCAAGGAAGCCCGGCTCACCTCAGCGGCTTGGGTTGGTTGGCATGAAGAAGAGGAGGACCTTGCGTAATTCGGATGACCCTCGCGCCAAGTGGATAGTCCGGATTCCAGGGACTGCCTAGAGTCGTCCATAAGGCAAGCGTGACGCACGTCATATTCTCGTAACAGCTAATCCGCAATGAAAGGGTCTGGTTATGTCAGCACTCGAAGGCAGGACAGCAATCGTCACTGGCGGGGCAACCAAGGTGGGCCAAGGCGTGGTCACCGCGCTGCGGGACGCCGGAGCCACAGTGGTGGTGGCGGACATAGACCCCGACGGCGAATCACTCGCCGCCGGGTTGGGCGAAGGAATCCACTACTCCCACACAGACATCACCGACGATGCCGCCGTGAACGCACTCGTGGGCCAGACCGTAACCCAGCATGGCGGCCTGGACATCCTGGTCAATCTCGCTTGCACCTACAAGGACGACGGCGCATCCTCCGATAGGGCGGACTGGCTCGAAGCCCTCAACGTCAACCTGGTGAGCGCCGTAATGGCGGCCAACGCGGCCCGCCCCCACCTCGAGGCCTCGGGGCACGGAGCCATCATCAACTTCACCTCGATCTCCAGCTCGATCGCCCAAACCGGCCGCTGGTTATACCCGGCCAGCAAGGCTGCCCTGGTCCAGATCACGCGCAGCATGGCCGTGGACTTCGCCGCGGACGGCATCCGGGTCAATTCCGTGAGCCCGGGCTGGGTGTGGAGCAACATCATGGACACCCTCAGCAACGGAAGCCTCGAAAAGACCGACGCCGTCGCGGCCCCTTTCCACGCCCTCAAGCGCGTAGGCCGGCCACACGAGGTGGGTGACGTCGTCGCGTTCCTGGCGAGCGACCAAGCCAGCTTCGTTACCGGAGCGGATTGGGCGGTCGACGGCGGCTACTCCGCCTTGGGTCCGGAACGCGCCGAAGAAACCATTCCGCTGCTGGCCGCCAACTGACAACTACCGACAGACCAAGAGAAAAGGGCAACACCATGACGCAACGCCACATCACCATCGTCGGGGCCGGCCAGTCCGGGCTGCAGCTGGGCATCGGCCTGCTGGACGCCGGATTCCAGGTAACCACTATCTCCAACCGCACGCCGGAAGAAATCCGTGAAGGCAAAGTTGCCTCCAGCCAGTGCATCTTCCACAACGCGCTGGAGCACGAGCGCGCACTGGGGTTGGACTTCTGGCCTGACGCTCCCACTGTGGACGGCATCTCGTTCACCATCCCCCACCCCGAGCTCCCCGGCGAGAAGGCCATCAGCTGGGCCTCCCGCTTGGACCACCACGCCAAGTCCATCGATCAGCGGGTGAAGTTCCCCAAGTTCATGGAGGAGTTCACCGCGCGGGGCGGCGAGCTGGTCTTCGAAGACGCAGGTGTCGAAGAGCTGGAAAAGTACACGCAGAACTCGGACCTGGTCGTCGTGGCAGCCGGTAAAGGCGAGATCGCGCAACTCTTCACCCGCGACGCCGAACGCAGCACTTACGACGCCCCGCAACGCGCCCTGGCTTTGACCTACGTGAAGGGCCTCAAGCCTCGCGAAGACTACTCGGCGGTCTCCTTCAACCTCATCCCCGGCGTTGGCGAATACTTCGTTTTCCCAGCGCTCACCACCACCGGACCGTGCGAAATCATGGTCTTCGAAGGCGTGCCCGGCGGCCCGATGGACACATGGAAGGGCCTCACCCCGGAAGAGCATCTGGAGAATTCCAAGAACATCCTGAAGACCTTCCTGCCATGGGAAGCCGAGCGCGCCACGGACGTGGAACTGACCGATGCCAACGGCGTTCTCCAAGGCAGGTTCGCGCCGACCGTCCGCCACCCGATTGCCACGCTGCCGAGCGGCCGGCAGGTGCTGGGCCTGGCCGACGTCGTGGTCTTGAACGATCCCATTACCGGACAGGGGTCCAACAACGCGAGCAAGTGCGCGGCCTCGTATCTGGACAGCATCATCCAGCACGGCGGTGTTTTCGATGCAAGCTTCATGCAGGCGACGTTCGAGCGCTATTGGGATTACGCGCAGCACGTTGCACACTGGACGAATGCCCTCCTGGCCCCGCCGCCGCCCCACGTCCTTGAACTCCTGGGCGCCGCGAACAGCGAGCCGGACATCGCGCACCGCTTTGCCAACGGCTTCAACCATCCACCGGAATTCCAGGAATGGTTCATGTACCCGGACAAGGCCGCCGACTATCTTGCGAGCCTTTCTGCCGCCAAGGTTTCGTAGCACAACCCTGCTAATAAGGACTCAATCATGCGAAAGATAGCAATCGTGGGGGCCGGCGAATCCGGTGCCCAGCTGGCGTTGGGCCTGCAACGGGACGGCTACGCGGTAACGCTGTTGTCCGACCGCTCCGCGGCCCAGATCCGCACCGGCAAGGTCATGTCCAGCCAGTGCATGTTCTCCACAGCCCTCGACGCCGAGGCCCAATTGGGGACAGCGCTCACGGAATTCTACGGGTCCGGATCAGTACCGGAGATAGGCACCATCCGGTTGCGCGTGGAAGCCGACGAACCCATCGAATGGCAGGCTCCCTTGGACGGGCCGGCCCGTTCCATCGACCAGCGGATCAAGAGTGCCCTCTGGATCGAGACGTTCGTGTCCAACGGCGGCGACTTCCGGATCGAGAAGGTCACCCCGCGCATGCTCGAAGAACTCACCCACGACTATGAACTGGTCATCGTCAGCACGGGTAAGGGCGAAATCGGGCAAATCTTCCCGCGGGACAAGGCAAAGTCTCCCTTCGACCGGCCGCAGCGGGTCTTGGCACTGAACTACGTCAAGCCCGACGGCGGCGCTGCCGCCGGACCGGCGACCGGCACGTCACCCGACAGCAACCCCAGTGGCGGCGAGGCCATCCGCATGTCCATGGCGCCCGGCGTCGGCGAGTTCTTTACGTTCCCGGGCCTGACCGTCTCCGGCCCGTGCCGCATGATGGTGTTCGAAGGCGTGGTGGGCGGCCCCATGGACCGTTGGACCGACGTCGGAACCCCTGAAGAGCAGCTCAAGCGTTCGCTGGAGATCCTGCGCGAGCATTTCCCCCACGAAGCAGCGAACTTTGTCGACGCAGAACTGACAGACGACGGCGCCACGCTCCTGGGGCGCATCACCCCCACGGTGAGGTCCGCCGTCGGGGAACTCGGCAACGGGACCTTGGTGTTCGGCCTGGGCGATGCCGTGGTCCTCAACGATCCCCTTACCGGACAGGGTTCCAACAACGCGACGCTGGCTGCCAAGTATTACCTTGATTCGATCGTTCGCCGTGGCGAGCAGCCTTTTGACCGTGCCTGGATGGAGCGGACCTTCGACGAGTTCTGGCGGGGTTGGGGTCAGTGGGCGGTTGAATGGACCAACGATCTCCTCAAGCCGCGCAGGGACCACCAGAAGACACTGCTGCGCGAGGCTGCGGAGCATCCGGCTTTGGCAGCAAGCATTGTGGGCGGGTTCGATGATCCGCGGACGTCGTACCCTTGGTGGTTCGACCCCACTGCTGCGGCGGACTTCATGCAGGCCCGCAAAGAAGACGACACCGCGGCTTTCGACCTCCGGGACTTCAGGGGCGCGTTGGGCCAGTTCGCCACGGGCGTTACCGTAGTGACCACTGTTGCAGCCGACGGCCGAAAGGTGGGCATGACCGCGAACTCGTTCACGTCCGTCTCCATGGAACCGCCGCTGGTGCTGTGGTGCCCCAGCAAACGGTCCCCCAGCCTGGGTGACTTCGAGGACGCCACGCACTTCGCCATCAACATCCTGGCCAGCGACCAGCACGTCTTGTCCCGCCAGTTCGCAACGCCGGCAACGGACAAATTCGCCGGGACGGAGACTACCGAGGGCATCGCCGGCGTCCCGTTGCTGGACGGCGCCGTGGCCACTTTCCAGTGCCGCACGGTCTCCCGGCATGACGCCGGCGACCACGTCATCTACGTGGGTGAAGTGGAGAGTTACAACTACGACGGCGGCGCTCCCCTGGTGTTCCACGGCGGCAAATACCACGCAACCGCCAGCCACCCGGACTTCTAATTTTGAAAGGAGCGGAGATGGACGATTCCGTTGACGTCGTGATCATTGGCTCGGGCATCAATTCCCTCGTAGCGGCAGCCGAGCTGGCACTGGACGGGAAGCGGGTGTGCATCATCGAGCGTGCGGACCGGCTGGGAGGTTTCATCCACTCCTCGGAGCGGACCCTGCCGGGCTTTGTCCACGACTCCTTCTCTTCCTGGCATCCTCTGTTCGTGTCCGGCGGTGCGTACTCGGCGCTGGGCAAGGAGCTTCATGCCAGGGGGCTGGAATACTGCAACACCACCAGCGAGGTGACGGCGAGCGTTGCTGCTGATCCGGCCACGGGAGCCCAACGCGTGGTCATCGCGCACCGGGACCCGGCCCAAACAGCCGCCTCGTTGAAGATTTTTGGCGACCAAGAGGCCTATCTGGCCATGCTTGACGATCTGGGCCGGAACTCCGGCACGGTTTTCGGGGCGTTCGGGGCAGAACTTCGATCGTTTGGGGAGGTCGCGAAAATTGCCTTCGGGGCCGTCCGACGAGGGCGTTTCTCCGGGACAGAGGCTTTTGTCCGTGACTCGGTGATGAGCGGACGGAACTACGTGCGGAGCCGCTTCGATGGCTGGGAAGCTGACCAGCTCTGGTCCCCTTGGCTCTTGCATGCAGGGCTGGGTCCTGACCAGGCGACAGGCGGGGTGATGTTGCCGGTGATGGCCATGAGCATGCACGGCTTCGGGCTCCCGGTGGTGAAGGGCGGGGCGTCGAAGTTCGTGGCTGCCTTTGAGTCACTGCTGCGGGACAACGGGGTGCGGATCCTGCTGGGCGCTGAAGCGGAGGAGATCCTGGTTTCCGGCACAACTGTCACGGGCGTCCGGACCTCGCAGGGCAGTCTTTCAGCAGGCACCGTGCTTGCCAACGTCTCGCCCCAAGCACTCTACGGACACCTTCTCAGCCAGCCGCCGGCCGGAACCGCCGCGGCTGCCAAACGGTACCAGAACGGCCGTGGTGCGATGCAGATCCACCTCGCCTTGGATAAGCCCGTGGAGTGGCTCGATCCCCGACTCAACCGGGTTCCGCTGGTGCACATCAGCAACGGCTCGGACAGCACAGGCATTGCGTGTGCCCAGGCCGAGGCCGGCCTGCTGCCCAGCGAGCCCACGGTGGTGGTGGGCCAGCAATGCGTCCTGGATCCGTCCCGCGCTCCAGAGGGCAAGGCCACGCTGTGGCTGCAACTGCAGGAAGTTCCGTTCTCTCCCGTGGGCGATGCGGCCGGCGAACTGACAGTGCAGGAAGGCTGGACCGAGGAGCTGAAACAAAGCTATCTGGATCGGGTCCTCGCCCGACTGGAGCAGTTCGCCCCTGGCACCCGGGCTACAGTCCTGGCCTCGGACATCATCGCTCCCACGGACTTGGCCGCCGCCAATCCCAATGCCGTCAACGGCGACCCCTACGGAGGCTCCGCGGAGCTGTTCCAGAACCTGCTCTGGCGGCCCTTCCCGGAGGCCGCGGGGCACCGGACTGCCATCCAGGGGCTCTGGCATATCGGCGCCTCAACCCACCCCGGCCCCGGACTGTCAGGCGGTTCCGGGCACCTGGTGGCCCAAAAACTGACCGCGCAACCCTCACGATTTTCCCGCATTCAAGCAGCACTGAAACCAAGCAAGCGATAGGAGAACAATGTCTGTTCTGGCCGGGCTCACTGCAGCCCTTTCGAGCGGTTCGGTGGAGATCATCGACCTCACCACTCCCCTGAGTTCCGAAACCCCCATCCTGACCCTGCCGCAGCCGTTCGCGAACACGGTGGGATTGTCCGTCTCACCGGTGAGCAATTTCGACGACGCCGGACCGGCCTGGGCGTGGAACGACGTCACCGTGGGCGAACATGCCGGGACACACCTGGACGCTCCGGTGCACTGGATCACGGGCAAGGACGGCAAGTCCGTGGACCAGATCGAGCCACAGCGCCTGGTTGGTCCCGTTGTCGTGATCGACAAGACAGCAGAAGTTGCCGCGGACCCGGATTTCCTGCTCGAACCGGAGCACTTCGAACAGTGGCAGGAAGAGCACGGCGCCCTCCCTGGGAACTGCTGGATCATCTTCCGGACCGGTTGGGCGGCCCGCGGCACTGACGCCGCGGCTTTCGTCAACGCGGACGACGCCGGACCCCACACACCGGGGGTCTCCGCGGCAGGTGCCAAGTGGCTGGCCGGCAACGCCTCGATCAGCGGTTTTGGTGTTGAAACCGTGGGCATCGACGCCGGCCAGGCGGGCGGCTTGGACCCGATGTTCCCCGTCCACTCGTTCCTGCTCGGCGCTGACAAGTATGGCGTCACCTCGCTGCGGAACGTGGACCGTCTCCCCCTCACGGGCGCCACGCTGGTGGTTGCTCCCTTGCCGATCGTCGGCGGCACGGGCAGCCCGAGCCGCGTGTACGCGTTGGTGGAGAAGTCCTCGGCGGAAACAGCATGAGTGAACAGATGAGGGTTTCCACCCTGGTGGGCAGGACGCTGGCGAAGCTCGGCGTCGGGCATGTTTTCGGGGTGGTGGGCAGCGGCAATTTCGACGTCACCGGCACCCTCATGGCCGAGGGCATCCCTTTCACCGCCACGCGGCACGAGGGCGGCGCGGCGACCATGGCCGACGCCTACTCCCGGATGTCAGGAAAGGTTGGCGTGGTCACCACGCACCAAGGCTGCGGGCTGAGCAACGCCATCACGGGAATCGGGGAGGCAGCGAAGAGCCGCACGCCCATGATCGTCCTGACCGCCGACACCCAGGCTGCCGCGATCAGGTCCAATTTCAAGATCGACCAGGATGCCTTGGCCCGCAGCGTCGGCGCCGTCGCGGAACGGATCCATTCCCCCGCCACAGCTGTCGCGGACACCGTCAGGGCCTTCCGGACCGCCGTGAATGAGCGCCGCACTGTTGTCCTGAGCCTGCCGTTGGACGTCCAAAGTGCCACCGCCGCGGACGACGTGAGTGCCGTCGTCGTGCCTCAACCCCTGAAAGTGCGCCCCGACGCTGCCGCCGTAGAGCATCTGGTCGCCATGATTGCACAAGCGGAACGGCCGGTCTTCGTGGCAGGTCGCGGCGGACGGGGCGCCCGGGACGAAATCCTGGAGCTGGCGCAGCATGCGGGGGCGCTGGTGGCAACGTCCGCGGTGGCAAACGGGCTGTTCAACGGCGACTCCCACAACCTCGGTATCTCCGGAGGTTTCTCCTCCCCGCTGACCGCCGGGCTGATCAGCGACGCGGACCTCATTGTGGGGTGGGGCTGCACCCTGAATATGTGGACCATGCGGCATGGGCGGCTGATATCCGCCGACGCGAACGTGGTGCAGATCGACGTCGAGGATTCCGCGTTGGGCGCCAACCGGCCCATCACCTTCGGGCTCCTGGGTGACTCGGCGCTGACGGCCGCCGACGCGTTGGACGCCTTGCGCGCCGTGCAGCCGGAGCCCGCCGGGAAGTACCGCACCGAAACCAACGCCCTGGCCATCAAGCAGGGCTCACGCTGGCGGGACGTTGAGACAGAAGACTTGTCCACGGCCACGTCCATCGATCCGCGCGTCCTCAGCCGCGAACTCGACTCCATGCTCCCCGCGGAGCGGATCGTGTCCGTCGATTCGGGAAACTTCATGGGCTATCCCAGCCAGTACCTCGCCGTGCCGGACGAGTTCGGTTTCTGCTTCACCCAAGCGTTCCAGGCGATCGGGCTGGGACTTTACACGGCCATTGGCGCCGCGCTTGCCCAGCCGCACCGGTTGCCGGTCCTCGGCGCGGGCGACGGCGGATTCCTTATGGGCATCAGCGAGTTGGAGACGGCCGCCCGGCTGAAACTGCCGCTGGTGTGCATCGTCTACAACGACGCAGCGTACGGGGCCGAGGTCCACCATTTCGCGTCGGAGCACTCGGATGCCGAACTCTCCAGCGTCGTGTTCCCGGAAACAGACATCGCCGCCATAGCCCGCGGATTCGGAGCCGAAGGGCTGACAGTCCGGACCGTAGCCGACCTCGAAGCAGTACGCCCGTGGATCGCCGCCTACGAAGCCGGATCGCAGGACCGCCCCTTGGTGATCGACGCCAAGATCGCTTCCGACGGCGGCTCGTGGTGGCTGGCTGAGGCGTTCCAGGGCCACTAAGTGCCGTGGAGCCCAACAGAGCAGCAGCAGGCGCCCTTTTGAAGGCTCAAAGGGCGCCTGCTGCTACCTCCCGGGAGTGGGCTACGCGTCCACGTCCGTGTTGACGATGTAAACGTCGCACGGGGCACCGTGTGCCACGCTGTTGGCGATGCTGCCCAGGACACGGCCCAGGCCCTTCATGCGCTTGTTCCCCACCACGATCAGCGAGGCATTGTTGGTCTCTGCGTAGTTGATCAGGGCGTTGGCAGGCGTGCCGCGGGCCGCGAAGTACTTGACGCTGCCACCGGGGACGTCCAGCTCTTCGGAAACCTTGCGGGCGACGTATTCTGCGGAGTCGGCCGACGAGACGGTGATGCGGTCGCTGCCGCTGCCGAATTCTTCGATGCGGTCATCGGAGAAGCCGCTGATCACGTGCAGCTCGGCACCGAGAGCCGTGGCGAGCTTCGCTGCTGCAACTGCTGCGCGCTTGGCAGTCTCACTGTTGTCGACGCCGACGACAATAACTTCTGACATGAGTACTCCTGGTTGTGGGGATTCGCTGGGTGCTGCTGCAAGAAATCTACACTCACCAGCAAGGACTGGGGCGAAAGCCGGGCCAACGGGACTCTGGCCGCACGGACATCAGTGGGCTAATCTGCATGGACGGCCTGCCCTGCGGGCCGGTTTCCAGAGATTCAGGGACCGATGATGAGGAGCACCATGGCTGGCCACACATATAGCGTTTCCGAAATTGTAGGAACTTCCACCGAAGGCGTTGACGACGCGATCAAGAACGGCATCGCGACAGCCTCCCAAACCCTCCGGAACCTGGACTGGTTTGAGGTCAAGGAGATCCGTGGCCACCTCGAAGACGGCGCAGTTGCCGACTGGCAAGTGACCATCAAGCTTGGGTTCCGCCTGGAGCGCTGAATCCCTCTACGCGGGATGGCATTTAATGCGGATGTTCCGCGGGCAAAGTCAACTGGTGGGAGCAACGCTGGGGGTTAGGCCGCTTGTAGCAGCTGGTTTAGTCGGTTGGCTGGTGTTTCGAGGTTCAGGGTTGGTCTGGGTCGGCGGTTGAG